>CAYTAS010000004.1:0-99528 GCA_964435885.1 uncultured Nitrospira sp.
CCGCCGTCAGCTCGAACGAGCCATCGACCGTGGTGAGACCGATGTGAAGGATCTCAGGCGACGGGCGCAGCGGTACCTCACGCTCACCGACGCTATGATGTTGACCCTGTGTGATCTCCTTGACAGCATCGATGAAGATGCGACCGCCTGGGCCAGTGAAGTGCGAACATTCTTGCCGGACTGGTGTGTGGTATGATCAGCGTCGTCATGCCTGCGTACAACGAAGAAACGGTATTGTCGAGCACGCTCGCAGCCCTCTTCGCCCAGACCGGCGAATTTGAGGTCATCTTGGTTGATGGCGAGAGTTCGGATCGGACGTGTGAGATCGCTCGGAGATTTTCTCAGGCTCGTGTGATCACTGCTTCGAAGGGCCGTGCCTCTCAAATGAATGCGGGAGCCGAGCAGGCCACAGGGGAGTGGCTACTCTTTCTCCATGCCGATACGGTATTGCCGCAGGGTGCGATTCAACGGCTTACTGACATGGAGAACGACCAGACGATTCAGGCAGGTGGGTTCATGCACCAATTTTCAGGAGACGACTGGCAACTCAAGTTGATTTCGTTCTTAGACAATTTCCGGTGCACCCGCAGCCGGATCATTTATGGAGACCAGGCCTTGTTCGTCCGACGAACGCTGTTCGAGCAACTCGGTGGATTTCCCAATCAGCCGATTCTGGAAGATGTCGCCTTCTGCGAACGCATCATTCAACTGACCAATCCGCTTCTCCTTTCGCCTCCGGTCGTGACTGATGCCAGAAAGTTCCTCCAGATGGGCATTTGGAGGAGCTTTATCCGCGTGCTGCTCATCATTCTTCACGTCGAGTTCCGGCTGCCGGTGCTGCCTCGAACATTTTTTCAAGACGTGCGCTGACGCTTCAACCATTCAGATCGTGTCTTGTTCAAGGAGAGGGAGATGAAACACTCCAGGTTAGGGGCTGACCGCGATCGGTGAACGACGTGCCCGGAACTTGGCCAAGATGGGAGCCAGGATCTCCTGCGCGTCGGGAGAGGTGAGCGATTCTTGTAACTGCAGCAGTTTCTCTTCCGTCATTGACTCCAGGCTTACTAAGGCTTCTCCCGCTCGATAGCGGACCCACCATTGGTCGTCATGAAACAAGGCGATCAAACGTTCCTCATCTTCGACGGTTCCCAATTTCCCCAACGCGGTCGCGGCTTGAACTCGGACATACCAGGCCTCGTGAGCCAGATACTGACGGACTCGGTGCAGATCTTGCCGGTCTCGAAACTCGCCGAATACGAAGAGGCAGGCCGCCAGCATGTTGTCGGAGGGACGGTGTTCGTGAACAAAGCGTCGTAGGATCGACAACCCGCTCGCGTGATGCGTAATCGGCAGGTAGCGAATCAACCGTGGGCCGACGACGGCATTTCCGGTGATCGCGGCCTGAGCAAGGGTGTCCGACGCCAGAGCTGGTCCGACGGCATTCAGCATCGAGGCGATTCTGAGCGGCGACCAATCCGCTCGGTGGCCGATCAGCGGGCGGAGGAGTGGGAGGGCCGCCTCCGCATCGATCCGGAGCAACGCCTGAGCCGCGCTGAACGATAAGAACGTATTCTGATGGGGTAGGAATGCGCAGATCGAGGACCAGGCTGTTCGGTCTCGTAATCGCCCCATGGTCATCACGGCCAGAATCCTTCGCCGGAGGAGTTGGGCCTGCAACAGCTCCTTGGCAAGGCGGTCCGTGCCGATCCTTTGAGCCAGGCGAATCAAATGTCCGGTGGTCGGCTCCGGTGTCGCCTCGTAGCACTCGTTCCAAAGGTATAACAAGACGATGTGGTCGCGGCGCGTGAGCGACGGCAGCGCCGTCGTAGGATCAGTAGCGCCGGGTTCCAACAGCGGGCGCCACCGGTCTGTCACACGCTGTCGTCTTCGCACCTTCACGCGCCGATGCACTTGAAAGCACAACAGGCAGACCACGAGCAGGAGGTTAAAACAGCCGATCGACCAGGAGATCAGGTACCAGACTTCGAGGGGTACAGTGACATAATCCAGCATGGCCACGGCATGCTCCCGACTACGGATGAGCCCGTTCGCCGCTGAGCAATCGCGACGAAACGCGAGGCGAACTCGTTGGCTTCGTTCGCCGAGCATCCTGGCCGGCCCATGAGATGCGGGCGCCTGTGACGGACGGGACCTCTGCCAAGAACCCACGAAACAATTGGCCGACTCTGGGCTACACACTATACTCATTACGACGGATTCGTGTGGTGTCCCACGCAGTCCACGACGGATCCGGATTCACGTGCCACGTCACATGACTTATGACGCCGGAAGCAATCTATAGCATTTTGCAGTCGCTGTTCTTACTGTACATGGTCGGTGTGACCGGAGGATACTTAGCCCTCACCGTGATCTCCCTGGTCTCGCTCCGGCAGTACTTCGAAGAGCGTAGAGGAGACGCCTTCCCCCGTGTTTTTACCGGCTATGAGCCGCAAATCAGCATCATCGTGCCAGCATATAACGAAGCGGCGACAATCGCGAGTTCTATTCGATCTTTGCTACAGCTCAAGTATTCCGAATATGAAATTATCGTCGTGAGCGACGGCTCAACCGACGGGACGATCGACGTACTGAGGCACGAATTTGAATTGAAGCCGTTTCCCGAGGCCTATGGGCATGAGCTGCCGACGCAACCGGTTCGTGCCACGTATCATTCCGGGATCTATGCCAATGTGCGCGTCATCGACAAGGAAAACGGCGGCAAGGCGGACTCTCTGAATGCAGGCATTAATTTGTCGGTGTATCCGCTATTTTGTTGCATCGATGCGGATTCCATCCTGGCACAAGATAGCCTGTATCGCGTGGTGCAACCGTTCTTGCTCGACCATCGCACGATCGCCTGCGGGGGCACCGTCCGCGTCGCGAACGGGTGTTCCGTGGAGAGAGGGTTGTTGAGTGCGGTTGGGCTCCCATCCAATGTTCTGGCGCTTCTGCAAACCGTGGAATACCTCCGGGCCTTCCTGTCCGGCCGTCAAGGCTGGTCGCCCTTAAATGCGATGCTGATTATCTCCGGCGCCTTTGGTGTGTTTCGCAAAGAGTCCGTGCTGAATGTCGGAGGGTACCGCACCGCCACGATCGGTGAGGACATGGAACTGGTCGTCCGTCTCCATCACTATCACCGTCTGAACGGCCTACCCTATCGCATTACCTATGTACCGGACCCGGTCTGTTGGACCGAGGTGCCGGAAGATCTTCGTACCCTCCGGAATCAACGCATCCGCTGGCAACGCGGACTGTGCGAGAGCCTTGCCGCGCACGTTGAGCTTTGCTGTCATCCTAAGGGCGGCGCCGTCGGGTGGCTGGCCTTTCCGTTCATGGCGCTGTTTGAAGGGTTCGGCGCGGCTGGCGAGATTCTTGGCTATGGCCTGCTCCTCATCGGGTTGCTTGCGGGATGGGTGTCGGTACAGGGCTGGATCGTGTGCATGTCGGTCGCCATCGGGTTCGGCATCACCCTGTCCCTGAGCGCGCTGCTGATGGAAGAAATGACGTTTCATCTCTACCATCGTCCCTCGGACCTCATGAAACTGGTGCTGATGTCGGTGCTCGAAAATTTTGGGTACCGACAACTCAATTCCTACTGGAAACTGATCGGCCTTGTCCGGTGGATGCGAGGCACGAAAGCCGAATGGGGCAATATGATTCGATCGGCTTCATGGCAATCCCCGCACATCCCTGCCGGAGGCCGTTGATCGTTCGATGGGCCAGAAGCCCAGAAGACTGCAGAGAACTTGGTTGAAGCCTATACGATAGCTCAACGGTTCTGTACGGTCTGGACACAGGCACGCACGGGCTCCTCTTTCACCTCGTTCGTCGTTACCAGTGATACATGATACTGAAGCTGGCTCCGCGTCTGGTGTACAGGGCTCCTCGGTCTTCGTCGTATCCGGTGATTTCCAGAGAGATCCGATCCGCTACGGGAAAGACGATCCCGCCTTGAATCGTCCGGCCGTTGATTCGCGTCACATCCTGAGTGGCCACGATCCGTTCTCCCGACGTCCCGAAGGAGCCCGAGGCGAAGAGCTGCAGGCGAGGGGTGGGGCGCCACGTCAGTCGCGAGGAGAGGGTGATCGCGCCGGTTTCAGGAACGTAATACAGCTTCTCCGTCAGCCACAGGTGAAACGGAAGAAACACGGTCAACCCAGGCAGCAGCAGATTAATATCATCCGTTTTGTAGGAGAGGTGCCGATAGCCGAACGAGGCCTCAAAGATCGTGAACAGAGGATGCACAACCCCCAGTCCCTGGAACGCTTCGCCGACGAAGGAATACTTGGGGGAAAAGTCTGGATTGATGGCGCCTTGTGCCGCAAGATAGCCCCAGGCTCGGCGCCACAACGGGCTATACCCTTCGGCCGAAAAGACCGTGTCGTGGAAGCCGAACCGATGGATCGGTTCAACCCGTGCAATCAGGGTTTGTGCGCCAAGCGACTTTGAGACTTCGATCAGAACGTTTCGTTCGTCCGCAATCCCACGCGAATAAGAAAACTGTCCGTAACCCACCTTGAAGTAGTCGCGGAATGGGAGCCGGATGGTCGAATCTCGTGGCCCGAGCGGTGCTTGCGGTGATGCGTCGAGTGCCTCGGTGATCTCCCGGATCCGCGCCGCAATCGCCTCGTCCCCGGTCACTTGATAGAGGCGCCGATACTGTGCCGCGGCTTCCTGGGCGGCGCCGCTCCAGTACAGGGTGTCGGCGAACCCTCGCAGAGCTTCTCGATTCACGTTGTCCTGCCGGAGCACTTTCCGAAACAGGTGGATCGCCGAATCGTACTGTTTCTGCCATGCCTGCACGCGCGCGAGACTGATCTGAACGTCAAGATCAGAAGGATGACGCGTGAGAATGTCGCGATACAACGATGTCGCCTGTTCGAACTCTCCGTCTCGTGCCAGTGTACGCGCGAGGGTCGATCGTGTTTCGTCGTCATCCGGAAATTCTTCCAGGAGTTGCCGGTACGCGGTGACTGCCTGTCCGTACTCGCCCTTCTGTTCCCAAGCCTCTGCCAGCGCGATCCGCTCGGCTCTCTGCGTTCCGGTCGGTCTGGGAATGACGGCCGACGACGGACTCTCCGACTGACGCAGGGCGCCTTTGAGCGATGCGATCCGCTCGGCAACAGCGGAGTCGCGACCAATGGCATAGGCCTGCTCATAGTAGGGGAGGGCGTCGCCTGAGCGTTGCTCCCAGAGCAAGAGATCTCCCAGTCCTTGCAGCGCTTCGACATGACGAGGGTCTTCCAGCAAGACCTGTTCGTAGAGTCGCTGCGCCTCCTTCCGATCGATGTGCCATGAGAGTACCCGCGCCAGCGCGGTTCTCACGTCGAGATCGGCCGGATGCCGGCGCGTGATCTCTCGGTACAGATCAGCCGCTTCGGCGTGGGAGCCTTGCCATGAGAGGAGTTGGGCGAGAGCCCCACGGATCTCGTCATTCTCCGGATCTTGTTGCAGCAATACGCGGTAGAGGGCGATCGCATCGTCGTACCGTTGGGCCTGTTCAAATTGTTCGGCCTGCTCGACCAAGGTGCGAGGCGATGCCTCATCAGCCGCCTGAGCCTGTAGGTGCCCAATCATGCCGAACGAGATGATAAGACTCCACCGGATCAGGAGACCACCGTACAGAAATACCCGCGTTGGAGTTTGGTTGGTTGTCATGTTACCGCCGGAGCGAGAGGTAGCCAGGCAGGTCATGAATCAGGAGCCCTAAAAAACTCGCTCGGCGAATCCGAGTAAACAGGTCGGTGATCGTCTGTCTCACCTCATGCTCGGTGCGGCCTGAGAACGAAATGCGTTCTGGGCGTATCGTCATGCGACGATGGATGCGAAACCACATCCTATCGTTCCCCGGCGGTTTCTCTTGGGCCGGGTCCCATACGGTCAGCGTTCGTCGGACGGGATCGAGCACTCCGTCCGCTAGGCCCCCCCGCTGCTCTCGTTTCAAGATGACATGTCGCTCGGGGAGGAGGGTCGTCGTTTCCAAGGCAAGCCACACCGGCACATGTTCCAACGCACCGTATCGGAGAATGTCGTCACTGACCGCGAGCAATTCATCCACGTCAGTCCGATAACTCATGACCGCCACTTCATCGGCCAGATCCATTACCGAAAATGCGAGAGGCCGCTGCCGATGAATTGTTGAGGCAAACCAGAAGGGGATCACCGCGGAGAGTTTCGCTCGCCCCCGCAAAGCAGTCTTCACCCGATCAATGGTATCCAAATAGCGGTCAAAGATCGTCTCATCCTCAGGGAAACCATCCAACAGGTAGGGCTCGATATCCAGCTGAGCACCAGGAATCCCCTCCTTCCCGACCAATGCCAGCAACCGGTCCAATTTCACGATGACCGACGTGGCGTGATCGATCATGTCCGGGGTACCGTCGAGCGCGAAGAGGTTAATGTCTGCCGATTTTGCCACGGCAAATAGTCGCGCGTAGGCGTTCCAGATCAGCTCTGAATCGCGCGCATCGGGTAGTTGCAGTAAAATCCGCCGGCAGTGCTGCCGCCGACAGGACGCTACCATGCCCTCGGGATCTCGGATGGCCGATCGATAGTCCCAATACCAAAATCCTAGGGATGGAGTCGGATGAGACTCGGACTCCGGTCCTAACAAGACCAACTCTTCTATGACGATATCCGTTGCCTCCTCGACCAGGAGTCGCACGTCCGTGAGCTGTCGAAGGTCGAGCCGTTTCGCAAGTGAGGCGAGGGGAATCTCGAGTGAAAAGCGGCCGGCCACGCGTTCGACTACGGCGTGAGTGCGCTGTAGGCCGTGTGAGGCATCTCGGAACTCAATCGTCACAGGGCTCGAACTCACCCCACGCACGTGGAGCGCTCGAAACGATAACGCATCCAGGCTCTTGCCGGCACGGCGCAGCGACCACGTCCATCCGCAAGAGATGACTTCGGGATAATCCGCCTGCACATGCAGCGGAGGGAACGTACCCACCTGGGCCGCCCGACAGGCGCCGAGGGCTTGCCCAACTGTGGATGGGGCTAATAAGTCCAGTTGTTCCTCCGGAGGATGATAGGAAGAACGAGCAAGAGAATCAGCCGCCTGCCGCCCGCGCACTGTAATTTTTGGAACAGGCTGAGAGCCGGCGTACACCAATTCGATTTCCTCGATATCGGTCAGTGAGTTCTGTCCCGGAATCGCAAACTCTTGGGTGAGGGCCACGGAGGGCCAGAACCACCCTGCGGTGACGATCGCACAGGTTGCCACCAGCCGGCGCAGCCCCCTCGATGGAGAGCCATCAAGACGTGAGCCGCAATGCATTGAGAGTCTGCCTCGCATCACCCATGACAGTCGAATCCGTAAATTAGCATCATTCTGCCAGCATATAACGAAGCCGCCACAATCGCGAATTCTATTCAATCTTTGCGACAGCGATGCGGATGCGGTCTTGGCGCTCGCCCGACAGAACATTGTGCAATCGCCCGGCGAGATTACATTCAGTACGATGAAGCCGTCCGACCTCATGAACACTCACGTCGGACTCTCCCCTGCCTTCGCAGGGCGCATGCGCTCCGGGCCGTCCGTTTACTTTTCCTTCCCTCCCTCGTCTAACCCAGCGGACAAGGTGAGAAGGAGGGAGTTATGCAACCATTCAAATCACAGTGGATTTTCAATCTGGCCGGTATGATAGGACTCGTGGGGCTCCGTGCCGCCTGTGGCAGCGAAGGAGCGCCCTCCGTATCGGCAAGTGGATCGGGAAGCGGATCAGGCTCCGCATCGTCATCCGGCACGATCACCGGTTTCGGAAGCGTCATCGTCAACGGGAAACGATTCGACACAAGCAGTTCGTCGTTCACCATCGATAGCCAATCCGGAAGTCAAAGCGACCTCAAGATCGGGATGACGGTGACGGTTAACGGCTCGTTCAACGGCGATCAACGATCGGCGAGCGCCGTTCTGCAAAAGGATGCCGTCGAGGGGCTCGTCCAGTTGGTGGCAGCGGATAGTCTCAGCCTAATCGTGATGGGGCAGAAAGTCTTGGTCGACAATAGTACGCTGATCGACGACAACATCCCAGGACGGAATATTCTGAACCTTGTGGCCGGAACAGATCATGTCGAAGTGAACGGCCATATCCGTCCGAACGGCCTCATACACGCGACGTTCATTGAGAGGAAGCTGGTCAATATCACGCCGGAGGTGCGAGGGTTTGTGGATGCGCACAACGACGGGACCAAGACCTTTCAGATCGGTCGGTCCGCTGACGGTGAACTATGCGACGGCGCTTATCAACGACATGCCCGCTCCGACCGGGAATAATTGGAACGGGCTATCGGTAGAAGCGAAGGGGACTGCCTTTGCTGCGGCTACGACGGCGCTGACCGCGACCAAGGTGGAAGGAATCAGGTCGATGAATTTAAAGTCGAGGACTACGTGACGCAGGCCCGTGGGACCGGTGATTTCTCCATCGGCAATACGCCGGTGCAGACAACTGGGAACACGGGATTCCGACGCGGCACGATCGACGAGATCGTCATGGGCACGAAGCTTTCGGCTGAAGGTCGATGGGAGAGCGGTGTGCTTGTCGCTAAGCACATCAAGTTTCACGAGAGTGTGCGGCTTGAAGGGGATATCGAGACGATCGGCTTGAATTCTTTCACGATTACGGGGTTGCCTGGCTTAAGGATCACCGTAAACAGTCAGACAGAATTCAAAGATGGCAGTCTCGATAGTTTGTCTCCCGGCAACCATATCAGGGTCCGTGGTCGCGTCGCCAGCCCCAATTCCGTCATCGCCACGCGCGTCGAGCTGCGGTCTGCGGACAAAGACGTGGATCTGCAGCGGCCGGTGCAAGCAGTCTCGAGCACGAGCCTCACGATCTTGGGTGTGGCCATCAATACGGCGGGCATCAATGACGGAACTTTTGAGGGCTTCAACGATCAACCGATCGGACGCACAGCCTTCTTCAATACGGCGAAGGTCGGAACATTGGTCAAGGCGAAGGGAAGACTGCTGGCCAACGGAACGTTGATCTGGGAAGAGGCAGAGTTAGAGGATTAGTTAGGAGGGTAAACATCGGCGGACTACACTGAGTCAACGCGATCATCAGAGAAAAGGAGACCAACGATGAACCGTACCAGGTGGAAAGGAATCATCCCAGGCACCGTTGCAGGGTTGATGCTTCTGACCTCTCCGGCGGTCGGGAAGATGAGCAGTTCTACGGAAGAGTCGTCCGTGCGGGTGGATAACCGTGGGTCTGGTTCCCTCAACAGCCGTCCTGGATCCATGGATAGTGGGCGGGATATGGGTCATCACAGAGGCAGAGGTGCCCGAGAGTCGATGGCCGTGGCGCAAGCCGGCGATGACATAGATCGAGGAGCAGACCGGAGAGAAGATCGCCGTCTTGATCGACGAGAAGACCGTCGAGAGGATCGACAGGCTGATCGCCGAGAGGATCACCGGTCAAACGCGGGTGGAGAACTCCGTGGGCTCGATCAGGCCGACCACGTAGCCGGCAAGCATGGTCGTGATGGGAGAGACAATGCTCGGATGATGCAGATGGAACGGCGACACCGACCGGAACGGATGCAGCGGATTGAGCGGCCGGAACGACCGGAGAGACCGGAGCGGTCCGGTCGGAACTAGATGTTTCTTACTCATGTGTTATTAGTGTGACTGCGGCGCCGGGATTGTCTCGGTGCCGTTCTGTTTTTAAGCCAATTCTGTCTCCTGGCATTGCGGAGTACCATGATCCCGTCGAAGGATGGAACAGCTTTAGTCGGTGAGGGGATCAAGCAAGGCTATCGCGCGGCTGAGCTCCTGGACCTCAGCCGAGAAGTGAAACGACGGGGGTCGGATTTTGAAGAGGGGCGTGCGAGTCTCAAGGCGCTTCGTGAGCAGGTCCGACGTGGAGAACGGAGCGATCGGCTTTTCAAGGATGAGAATCGGAGCGAGTCGGGTGGTGGAGGTTGTCATGAGCGAGGTGGACGTGGAGATCGCGATGACCGGGGAGACCGAGGTGCGCAAGGCGACTCAGACCGCGAGCGAGTTGATCGATCGGACCGGTCGGATCGATCTGGGCGTGGTGATAGGCCGGATCGCATCGAGCACCCTGACAAACCGGAGAGGCCCGATCGTACGGATCGGTCCGGTCGCGGCAGAGATTGAACCGGCCGGAACCGTATGCTTCCTGCACCATGAATGTCACCAGGCCGAGATCCGTTTCACCTCCTGAAATCTCCTGCTAGAATGGCCTCGTGGAAGTCATCGCCACACATAGCAATGCGGATTTCGACGGCCTAGCCTCCATGGTGGCCGCACGGAAACTCTTTCCGGAAGCCAAGCTGATCCTACCGGCCGGCGCGCAGGAAACTGTGCGTAATTTTTTGGCCGCTCATGATCTGGATATTACGAAGCTGAAATCGATCGACCTTTCTCAGGTGACCAGACTGATCCTCGTCGACACCCAAGATCCCGATCGAATCGGATCGCTCAAGTCCTGTGTGGATAATCCTTCACTCGAGGTGGTGGTGTTCGATCATCATGTTGATGAGGCCTCTCCCTGCGCCGGTCGATCTCCCTTGTCTCTTGTGCAACCTGTCGGCGCAACGGCGACGTTACTGATTGAACAGCTTCGCCGGCGGCAGATCGCCGTGACCCCATTCGAAGCGACCGTATTGGCTTTGGGGCTCTATGAAGAAACCGGTTCGTTTGGTTTTATGTCCACGACCGTGCGGGACTTCAACGCCGGAACATTTCTATTGGAATCCGGAGCGGATTTGAACGTCGTGACGGATGTCCTTCGTCGTCCGCTGGATCCCGATACGGTTGCGCTCCTCAACGATCTGATGGAGCACAGCGAGGTGCACTACCTGGAAGGCCGAAAGGTGTTGGTGGCGACCAGCACCGTTGATCGCCGCCGTGGGGAAGCGGCCGGGGTAGTCCATCTCCTCGCTGAAATGCAGGGCATCGATGCCGTTATCGTGGCCGTGATGATGGAAGACCGGGTGCAAGTGATCGGGAGGAGCCGCCGATCTGAGATCGATGTCGGGTGGATCGCACGGGAGTTCGGCGGAGGGGGACATGCCGTGGCCGCCGCCGCAACAATCAAAGAACGGACGCTTGCGGAAGTCAAAGAGAAGCTCGTCGGATTGTTGACCACCCACTATCGCCCGACCTTGCTGGCGCAGGATGTCATGACTCGTCCGGTGAAGGCGATCGAGAGCGGCACAACGGTGACCGAGGCTGGGCAACGGATGACCGCCTATGGGCTCAATGTCTTTCCTGTTTTGGATGAGAACGGCCGATACGCCGGACTGGTCAGCCGCGAGTTGATTCAAAAGGCCTTGTTTCATCGTCTCGGCAAGATGCCCGTACGGGACATCATGCAGACGGATGCATATACCGCTCAGACGGACACACCGTTTCACGATATTGAAACGGCCATGATCGAGCGGAACCAACGGTTTGTTCCGATCATCACCGATACGAAAGTTATCGGCGTCATTACCAGGACGGATCTGCTTCGCACCTTGCACGACGATGTGCTGAAGATTGCTCGCATGCGGGCTCACCGCCCAGGCGACGTCGAGGTTGAGATCGGAGGGCCGCACCGCAACGTGAACGGGCTCCTTCGGAGCCGATTGCCACATCGTCTTGTGACGTTGCTGGAGCAAGCCGGTCAGTTGGCCGACCGCTGTGAGGTCGCACTCTTTGTCGTCGGAGGCTGCGTTCGAGATCTGTTGCTGGGCATCGAGAATCTGGATTTGGATCTCGTGGTCGAAGGCGACGGAATCGTCTTCGCGCGAAGGCTTGGTGACATGTTGCACGCCAGGGTCAAGGTGCATGAGCGATTCGGCACAGCCATCGTCTTGCTGCCGGATGGCTTCAAACTTGATGTCGCCACCGCACGAACGGAATACTACGAGTATCCCACGGCACTGCCGACGGTGGAGCAAAGTTCAATCAAGAAAGATCTGTACCGCCGCGATTTCACGATCAATGCGCTGGCTGTCCGCTTGAACGGCAAGGGCTTCGGAGACATTCTGGACTTTTATGGAGGGCAGCGGGATCTGAACGAGAAAGCGATCCGTGTCTTGCACGGACTCAGTTTTGTCGAAGATCCGACCCGCGTGTTCCGGGCGATCCGATTCGAAACCCGATTCAGATTTCGTTTGGGCAAGGACACGGTTGCGCTGATCGCGGGAGCCGTCAAGATGAATTTATTTCATCGGCTATCCGGCCATCGCCTGATCGAGGAGCTGAAGTTGCTGCTGGGTGAGCGAGAGTCCACGCAGGCCGTCAAACGGCTGGCGGAGCTCGATCTTCTCCAGTTCATCCATCCTAAGTTGAAATGGTCGAGCCGACTCGAGACGCTGCTTGATGCTGTCGATCAATCAATCGACTGGTACCGGCTGCTGTACCTCGAACGGAACATGGACGGATGGCTGGTGTATGTGATGGCACTGCTAGAAGTGTTGCCCGAACGCGCCTTTATGGAGGTGCTCAAGCGATTCCCCTTCTCCGAATCGGAGGCGAAGCGCCTCAGGGCATCCCACAGAGGGAGCCAGGCTGTGATCCGTCAGCTCGGTAAGCGGCCGCCGCTCAAACCGGCAGACCTGTATCATCTCTTCTCAACATTGTCTGATGAGACCCTCCTGATCCTTATGGCAAAGAGCAAGGGAGACTCGGTGAAACGGCAGGTGTCGGCTTTTCTCACGACCTATCAGCACCTCAAGCCGATTCTGACGGGGGCCGACCTGAAAGCGATGGGAATGAAGCCTGGTCCACAGTTCAAGCAGATCCTCGATCGACTGCTTGAGGCCCGATTGAACGGCGAGGTGAAGACTGAATCGGAAGAGCGGAGTCTCGTGAGAAGATTATTCGGTATCTGAAGCGCCGATGGGTGCCGGTTAATTCATCGGAATGATGGAGGCCGAGATTTCGTTCGGCAGCAAGAGCGTCACCATTGCCTGATTTTGCTCACCCGGTTGAATCAACGCAAACAACGGCACCGGCTGCGGCACGCTGCCCGGCGGCAGGGACAGCATCGCAGGAAAGTCGATCAACGGCGAGAGGGTGGCCTGGCTCGCAATGCGTAGCCGAAACGCCATCAACACATCTCGCAAGCGTTCGGTTTTTTCTTCCTCCGACATCGTCTGACCTGGCGCAATCCCAATTTCCCACAATGGCTTCGTGACAGTGACGGGAAAGGTCAGCCCAATTTTTTGTGCGTCAGTTGACACGTCGATTAAGAACCCGGCTTGAATTGCCTGTTGGCGATTGGCGATCAGTTGGCTCGCCGGAATGTCGGTCTGCACTTCTGGCACGTTGCCGGATGGCATTGGGTTTTCGAGTGCCGGTGCTTCCGCAGTCGGCAACGTTGTACCCGCTTCTTTTGGTGTTTCAGTGCTTGTACCCACCTGATCAGATGTGACAATCGTCTCATCCGGAAGAGCGGGAAGGGCTTGGATCAGGCCTTCATACACTCTCTTGGCCGCTTCCGACCATGCCGGATTAAACGGCCGTCCTGCAAAGGCCGCCTCAGCCGCTTTACGTTCGTCGTGCGTCAGTATTCTTGGACTTGGCTTTACATCCATAGTACGTAGATAATTCGGCAAAGAAGAAAGTCAAGGGCGGGGCAGGAGGTGAGTCAGGGAAGCGACGCCCCGTGAGGACCGGATATCTACCGTCTGTCGCTGTCAAGGTGAAGCGACCGAACCACCATGCTATAGTCCCTCTCGTGGCGCGAATGAATTACTACCGAGTTCTTGGGGTCTCCCGCGACGCCTCGGACGAAGCGATCAAAAAAGCCTATCGCAAGCTGGTCTTCGAGCACCATCCCGACCGTAACCCGCACAAGACGGACTCGGACGATCGTATCAGAGAGATCAATGTCGCCTATGAGATCGTCGGTGATCCTGAAAAACGCGCGACCTACGATCGGTTGTTCTGGGGAGAGGAGCCGCGCGCCGAGGCGATCGATCCGGATCTCATTCTGAACGAGATCGAACAGAAGCTGTTCGATGAAGGGCGAAAAGAAGTCTTCGCGATTTTGATGCAGAATATCGCGCGTGTGAAAGAAGAATTGACCGTGATTCGTACACGCACCATTCACGCGCAGGGCTATGATTCGTTCTGTGAGCCGGTGGTCAAGGCACGGGCGTCGGAAATCATGGGCGACTTTGTGACGGACGACATGAACAGGCGGAAGCGACGCCTCGTTGAGGTCGCCGTTGAAATGCTGGTATCTCAAGGAGTGGCCAAGCGGGGAGACGAATCTGGAATTCGGTCGCTCAGGTCTCGGCTCGAAGAGAGTTTTCAGGAAGGGCGCCTTCAGGGCATGGCGTCGGCCCTCGAGCTCTTTTATGAACGGCGTTAGGCTCGGGAAAGCGGGCCGGACACGAAACGGCCTCCACGCATCACCCCAAGAATCTTGTCGCGGTCCCGCAGGAGGTCGATTCGTTGAAGCGGGTTGCCTTGCAGGACCACAAGATCAGCTTCCTTTCCTCTTGTCAGTGTTCCGACCACATCCTGTACCCCGATCAATCGCGCCGCCGTAGCCGTCGAGGCAACAATGGCTTCCATCGGCGTCATGCCGAACGCCACCATGCGTTCGAGTTCCTGCGCGTTATCCCCATGATAGTTGAACGGCGTGCCGGCATCGGTCCCCATCGCAATCGAGATGCGGCTCTGATGCGCATATGTGAAACTGGCTTGGTGACGCTTGGTCATGGATTTGGCTTTGGCCAGAGCGCTTTCCGGAATGCCGCAACTCGGTCGGCAAGCCGCTGTAGTTGCCAAGGCCGAAAGGGTAGGGACCATGTAGACGCCGTACCGCTTCATGAGTGCACCCGCTTCCTCATCCAACAACGTCGCGTGTTCGATCGAGCGCACACCCGCAAGAATCGCGTTCTTCATTCCGGAGGCGCCGTGCGCATGGGCCGCCACTTTTTTCTCAGCGTGGCGCGCGGCATCGACGGCAGCAGACAATTCCTCCATCGTCATTTGGGCTGCGTCCGGAGATGTGCCGGGCGTGAGGACTCCACCTGAGGCAATGACTTTGATGACTCCGGCACCGGCGGCAATCTGGTCCATGACGGCTTGTCGGACTTGCTCCGTTCCTTCCACTTCGCGACCGATGAACCGCGCATGTCCGCCGATCATGCAAATGGCGAGACCTGCCGCGATGATGCGCGGACCCGGCACAAGCGTTGCGTCAACGGCTTGCTTGAGGGCAATGATCGAATGATCTCGAGCTCCCACGTCTCGCACCGTCGTCACGCCGGCATCCAGGGTTGCCTTCGCATGGCTCGCGGATTTGAGCAAGGTGAACGACGGATGTTCCGAGCCTAACGCGCCGACGACATCCGCCTCTCCTCCCAAACAGAGATGGACGTGACAGTCGATCAGACCGGGTAGGATCGTGAGGCCACGCCCGTTGATCCGCATAGTCCCTTTGGGGATCGTCAGGGCCCTGCTTGGGCCGACCGCGACAATCTTGGAGCCTCGCACCAAAAGCGTTGCGCGCTCATGAACGGTCCCGGTCCCGTCGATCAGACGCACATGCTGAATTGCAATCGTCACGAGTCACCGCCCTACGCTATAGGTGTATGCTGCGGCCTGCAGCGCGACCCCTGGAGTTGACACCCACCCGTGCTGGATACCGATCTCTTCCAGCGCATTCAACAGCGTCAACACGTTGGCTTCCGTAGACGATTCACCCATGAGTCCGATCCGCCAGACTTTGCTTTTAAGCTGCCCTAACCCTCCGCCGATCTCAATCCCGAACCGTTCAAGTAGTTGAGCGCGGACGGCACCCTCATCAATCGATGCCGGAACGGTCATGCACAGCAACGTGGGGAGTCGGTGGTCGACCGGAGGTACCGGGTCGAGGCCAAGCGCCGTCAGTCCCGCCAGCAGCGCTCGGCTGTTGAGGTGATGCCGGGCGAAGCGGGCAGGAAGCCCTTCCTCCGCAATGATGCGCAGGGCTTCGCGAAGCGCATACAACATCGAGATCGGCGCGGTGTGATGATACGCTCGATTCTGCTCCGTCCAGTAGTCCCCGATCAATGACACATCGAAATACCAACTTTGGCATGGAACCCGACGACGTTGGACGACGGACATCGCGCGTTCGTTCAGCGTCAAGGGGGCCAGGCCAGGCGGACAGCTCAGGCATTTTTGCGTGGCGCTGTAACAGACATCGATGCCCCACCGATCGACTTCGACGGGGAGACCTCCCAGGGATGTCACGGCATCGACGATCAGCAACGCATCGTGCGCGCGGCACACCGCACTGATCGGTTCGATGGGTTGCCATGCGCCGGTTGAAGTTTCGGCATGGACGAGTGCGACGGCCTTCACCGGGCCCGATCTTCGGAGCCTCTCCTCGATCAAAGTCGGTTCGATAACCTGCCCCCACGGCACCTCGATCCGAACAGCTTTCCCCCCGCAGCGCTCAACGATCGCGGCGAGTCGAGCGCCGAACACGCCGGTGACACCCACAATCACCGTATCTCCCGGCTCTACGATATTCACCACGGCGGCTTCCATACCGGCGGACCCGGTTCCGGAGACGGCTATCGTGAAGCGATTGCCGGTCGCAAACAGATGTCGCAGACGGGCTTGAACGTCGTTCATGACGGCTAAGAAGGCCGGATCCAAATGCCCGATCAGCGACATGGACATGGCCTGCAAGACACGAGGATGCACCGCACTGGGGCCAGGCCCCAACAGCAGCCTGCGCGGCGCACAAAATTCATCCATCATAGAAAGGCTCCTTACATATCGCGCGGTTAGTATAGCGGACTTGAGCGGACAAGGCTATGCCGGAACGCGTTGCCCGGACTGGTCGATAGCTACTTCCAGGGGATTTAGCGTGCCATACGCCCATGCTATAGTCAGCTCCCCATGAGCGAACAGGCGCTGCCGATCAGACAATTGCAACGGCTCCCACAGGTCGATCACTCGACGGTTTCCCATCCTCCCATCACACCCTATGGTTCTCCCTGGTCGATCAGTGTGAGTGTCGTCTGTGCCTGCGTCCTGCTTGCCTCCCTCGGGAGCATCTTCTGGTTCTCGATGACCGTCCCCAAACTCGAGCGGTTTGAAGAACCGGATCGCGGGTTGGACTTGATGGTCGGACGCATGATGGAGGCGCAGGACGGACTCGACCGATCCCCGGAATGGCAGCAGTGGCTCGCGGAGTGGACCATGGGCGACAAGGGTGAAGCCTATCGTCAAAGCATCCAATGGTATCGCGAATTGGCTGCGACAACGACTGATCCTCTCTCGAAACTGCGATTGGCAATTTTACTGGGTGAATCGGGCCGGAATGAGGAGGCACTTACTGAAGCCCTCGGATGGCAGACCTATGGTGAGTCTATGGTACTGCGTGAACAACTCATTGTCGCGGCCTACGGCTCACAACCGCTCGGCACCGCTCAAGAAGCTGAATTACAAGCCGTGCTCTCGGAAACGGTGCCGAACGGATGGTTCCACGATCGGTTGTCTGCACGGTTGGCACAGCGCGGAGACAATCACGCGCTCCTAACGGCAGTCCAGCAAAGGCGCGCAGGGAGAGCCGATTACGTTCAGCAGGGAATTCGTCCCTTGATCGTGGCTGAATTGATCTGCCTGATGTTCGGAACGGTCATGTTATTGGGTATTGTTCGCTTGCGGGGGCAACGGGTCGACGTCTTACGTGTCCATCGGCCGGGCGTTCCCCCACCGTGGTCCGGACACATTGCCGTTGCTGTAATCCTCCGTGGCGGTGCCTTGGGAGTCGTGACGACACTGGCGTTTCTGTCCCTTCCAGCTCTTGACCGATCGCTCGTAAGCGCCCTCGTCATCCCCTTGGCGAACATCCCGCTGCTCATCCTTGCATACGTTCACTTGCTCAAGCCGGCCGGTCTGACTTTCCGGAACGGTTTCGGCTTGCGGATCAACGGCGCCGACCACGGACAACTGGCGTGCATTATTGTCGCCGTGATCGCAGCCGGGCTCTGGGGGGAATGGGTACTGGGCCGAGCTGCGGAGATCTTGAATCTGAGCAACCACTGGACGGAATGGTTCGATCCGAACCTCGTGTGGGCCTCACCGCCCAAGCTTACCGTGAGTGTCTTAGAATACGTCCTCTTTGCGCCGATCTTTGAGGAAATCGCGTTTCGCGGACTGCTGTACGCCGCGCTTCGGCGACGGCTCGCGTTCTTTCCCGCCGCGATCATCAGCACCGGCATGTTTGCCCTCGCGCACGGCTATAGCCTGATCGGTTTCGTCAGCGTGTTTTGGAGCGGATTTCTTTGGGCGTGGATCTATGAGCGGACCGGCAGCCTGATTCCAGGTATGGTCGCTCATGCGATGAACAACTTGCTGGTGTGTCTTACCGTGATGGCCCTGCTTCGTTGAGCGAATGGTTCAGTATTGCCTCAAGGGCCTTGAACAAATTCTCGTGGCGCAGACCGGCCCGATCGGCGTCCAATAGCTCGCACATCTTGGTGTTCGACAGCCGTTTCCCACTTGGCCTCGGTTCCTCCGAGACCGAAGATCCGATATTCCAGCGCCGTTCGACCTCTTCACAGATCTCGCTCCACGTTCTCGGAGTTCCATCACTGACGTTATAGACCTCGCCTGATCGACCATGCATCAGCGCGGCAAGACAGACGGCGCTCAGATCGTCAACATGAATGAGGTTCACATACTTCCGCGAACGGCTTACGCGCCCTGTCCGAATCCATTCGACGGGATTGCGCCCTGGACCATAGATCCCAGCAATCCGTAATATCATTGCTCCATAAGAGGTTCGTAGGAGTTCCTCACCATGTACACGAGGTTTGGTGAACTCTAGAGGAGCGGATTCATCGATCCACGGCGGAGGGTAATCGGTAGGAACACCCTCATCATAGGCGGAGGTACTGCCGAGCACCACCAGTCGGCGCGTTCGTAGAGACGCAGCGTCGGCGAACTGCCGAACCCATTCGATCGGAACCGCGGGAAAGCACCACAGGATATCGGTTGACGGTGGAATGGCCGGCCAGGTCTCAGGCTGTGCCAAGTCGAATCGTATCCGCTTGTCGGGACTCAGGTGCATGAGATGTCGATCAGGGTCTCGACTGGTGGCAAAGACCTGAGTATAGCGGTGCCGGGCGAGCGGGAAGAGAAACTTGGCCGTGTAGCCGGACCCGAGAATGGTAAGCGAGTAATGATTCACGATCGATGATATCCCGCGCAGATGCGTGTGCAGTGTGCCAGCGAAATACGTTCAGAGTCCAACGAAAAAAGTCGCTGTAGTTGGGAACGGCGAGAGACGCCAAGATGCCGACGATCGACACCGCAAGTATCAGTTCGATGAGGATGGAGCCATCCGTGTTACCGGCACGAGAGCGACACGATCGTGCAACTCGTTGATCGTCTCTCGCTATTCCCATGATGCTATCGGTCTTTCATGAGAACCGTCTATTCGTTGCGTGTTGTGAAGCCAGGTCACGAGGTGACGCGTCACCGCTTCCGGTTTGTCTTCGTGCACAAAATGACCGGCGTCGGCCATCGTGATGACCGTCAGGTCGCGCCCATATTCACTCAGCCTATCGAGATTTTGTGCGACGAGCGCCTGATCGTGGAGTCCCCAGATGACGAGGGTAGGGGTATTGATCTTCGGATAGCCCAACTTGCGTTGGCGCATGCCCCCTCCGCCTCGGATGGCCGCTCGATAGTAATTGATCATGGCCGTCAGCGCGCCAGGCACACAGGCCTGCTGCCGATACGATGCCACGACATCGCTCGGCATATGCTCACGATGCATCGCCATTCGCTCAAAAATCCGCCCGATGATGTAGCCGCGACCAGCCGACAAAGCCGTCTCCAGAACCCATGGAATCTGGAAGATGCCCATGTACCAAGATCGGCGTAACTGACTCCAGCGCCGAACTTCTCGCTCAAAGCAGGCGGGGTGGGGTGCATTCATGATCACGAGGGCCTCGACGCGGCCGGGGTGTCGCATGGCATAGTACCAGGCGATGATTCCACCCCAGTCATGCCCAACAAGTATCGCTCGTTGCGCCTTCGCCGCATCAAGCAGCCCGTCGACATCGTCCATCAATGATTCGAGGGAGTAGGCCGCGATCCCGGTCGGGCGTGTGGTTCCTCCGTATCCACGAAGATCCGGCGCCCAGACCCGATATCCCGCCAGCGCCAAGGGTTGAATTTGGTGTCTCCAGGAGACGGCCGATTCCGGAAATCCATGCAGGCAAAGGACCAGTCTTTCCCCAGCCCCAGCCATGGCAACCCGAAATAACAATTGGTTAGCCGCAATGTGGAAGAACGACAGAGTCTCGGTACTGGGTGGGACTGGGGCTGGCTCGATCATGCACAAAAGTTCCGAAATCGCTGGCCAGTTTCAGAAAACCTGCTATGCTTCCCCTCATGGAACAACCAAATTGGGTATATTGGCCGGATCATGGTAAGTGGCGTGCCTATCCAGAGGGCTCTCCCGATCGAGAAATACAAACAGCCTCCTTCGAAGAGCTGCAGTTTCAGATTCAGCGGCTGAGCGGAGAGGTCACAACATCGCATCGAGAGACTCCCCGTGTCGACCGACTCAGGCGGGTCGTGCTTGACATGGAGGCTCCACAGTATGTTCTGTCACAGGATCAAGGCAAGTGGCATGGGCATCTGCGCGGTTATCCGGAACACTCGGCACATGGGGAGTCTTTTGACGAAGTGCAGTTTAAGCTCATCCAACTCTGCCGCAATCTGATCGCCGTCAAACAGCTACCCCAACGAAAAGCGGCCTGATCAAGAGCCCGCGGGTACGTCAGGACGGGAGCCGACGGCATGCAACCGTCGACTCCTCGGTCCATTCGTTTACCCACTCTGTGTCGGATCGGTGTCCAGCTCGAACCATCCCGCAGACAGACCGTGCCTCACCGCCCTCTCCTGCGCACGATCGCAGCATGAGGATCGCTCAGGTTCCGAGACCCGTCAGCATTCAACACCATGGTATCCATCACAGCGGTCAGGCTTCCTGAACGGCGATTCGGCGAGAGGTCGATGATTCCCAATCCTGGACAACTCCCGTCCGCCGCGTGGCTGATGGTCAGAGGAAAGGGACCTCGCAACGCAACATAAATCCGATCGCCTTTCGGTCCGCCACCTAGTGTCAAATCGCCTAAATCCGGAGTAGGGTCGTTCGTCTTCGTCGTGCCGACCGTTCCACCGCAAACCCTGCTTGCTGTCAGACTGTAGGTTCCTTCGTGGCGATGGCTCAGATTATCCCAAGGCGGAGAGAGCTTGAATACTTCGACATTGTTTCGAATGCGATCCATTTGGTGGAGATACCGAGCGCTGCCGGATTTATTGTTCCGGACGATCACAATGCCATGCGCATCCCGGTTGCTTCCGTGGAGCAAATCGGCGCTTCCCGCGACTTTGCCATTATCCTGGTCCTGCCAGACTGCTATAGGAGCCGGCGTGTTCGGAGCATTGAATGCGGGAGCGGTGGGATACTCCAATCCGAATCGGTAAATGGAAAATTCAGAAATATTGGGCCCGGAGGTTCCCGTATTGAGGTGCATGAACCCATCGGCCTCGGCACCTCCGCATCCTGACGCTCGCACCACGGAGAGATCATATTCAGCCACAATCGCCATTGGTGTGGCCGTCACATCGATCACGAACATTCCGCCGCCACCGAGCGTCGTAAAGGCGTGACGGTTGTTGCTCGCCGGGATCGGACAAATCGGGGCATTCAACGGTCGAAGGCCGTCAGCTTGCTTAAGCGCTCCCGTCGGAGTCGTCGTCGGCTGCCCATCCGGCACGACCTCCGACACGGAGCAGGAAATATGATCGGCGGCATCCATGTCCACACTGACCGGTTGAGCGAGGACTCTTCCGCTCCCACCGACAAGATCCAAACTCGCTGGGCCGTTGAACTCAAAGCTTTCCGGCGCGCCTTCTTGATTTCGAACGACATCGACTCGCTCCAACATCCGGCCGTTCTGATTCGCCACGATGATCCGCAATCCGTCGAGCGTCCAAAAGCTCATATGATTTTGTCGTCCGGTCGTCGTGCCGGTCGTTCGGAACAGACAGACCGGCTTTTTTGTCCGGCCATCGACGATCCCTAAGTGTCCGCTGGCGACAAAATTCAGCGCCATGTAGACATGGTCGGGGCTCGGCAACACACCATGGATTCGACTCACATGCGCGCCGGTGGTGACATCGGCGTCGGGAAACAAGTCCGCCGTGACATCCAACACCATCGGATTGTTGACCGGTGGTTTCCGATCCAGATCGGCGCCGTCATAAATCCGAATTTTCCCTCCATGGGTCCCAGTAGGCGACGTCGATGTGATGCCTTGGGTATTGGCTTGATCACTGAGCCACACCTCATATTCTTCCGCCCCCGCTGTGCCCGCTGCCACCAGACAAAGACCCAGAACGCTTCCTACTATCGCTCTGGTTGTACGAATTGTTTCGGACACGCTCCCGTTCCACATCCGATACTCGTTCATAGTGGCCTCCTCTCGGTTGATCAACAGACGCTCTCAACCCGGAATATTCGTTGGTATGATCGCGCGACGGTAGCGCAACGCGAGTGAGGACTCAAGAGGAAAAGCGATGAGCCCTTGTGAAAGAAAGCCGGTTAGAGGATTCGATGCCGGACGGAATAGCGTCCTGAAAATGTCTCGCCGCACGCGAGCCGTTTCAGTCCCCATTCCGGATGATTGAAGGCATCGGTTGCGCAGGTCATCGGTTCGACGGCAAGCGCGGAGCGAGGGACCTCGACGATCGCATCGCCGGTATATACAACGACCGCTGAAAATGAGGCATCCATCACGATGTCGATGGCCCGGTTGCTCGGACCATGTCGCAAGGTGACCGTGGCCATCCCTTCCTCATTTCGTTCTAGTTTCACATAACAATGGTTGAAAGGTTGCCGTCCGATCCTTCGAACACGGCGATAATCCCAGCCCGTGCCTTCGACATCCAGAATCGTTCCGGTCGGAGCAAGCTGCTCATTGAATTCCAAGTAGCCGGCGGATGGAATCTGGACTTCTGCGTCATCGATCAAGGACGTCCCAACGGTGAAGTAGGGATGAAAACCGACTCCCACCGGCGCCGCCCAATCTCC
This sequence comes from uncultured Nitrospira sp., assembly GCA_964435885.1. Classification (GTDB taxonomy): domain Bacteria; phylum Nitrospirota; class Nitrospiria; order Nitrospirales; family Nitrospiraceae; genus Nitrospira_D. The sequence goes on from CAYTAS010000004.1 coordinate 23,088, forward strand.
GACATTTGTCACGACAAAGCCACAGATCAAGCCTTGCGGACCCAGTTCATAGGTCACGGCGATGTCTAAGGAAAACGGGTAGCCCCGAGCGCGATATGTTTCAGCAGCAAGTCGGACTTCACAAGTTACTTTGTTGGTGAGAGTCTCTCGAACCTGCCAGGGGAGTTGACGCACGAATCCATGAATGGCATTGGGACATTCCTTGTCGTTGCATTCCAGTTGAAATGGTTGTCCATCAAAGGAATATCGGCCGTTGGCGATCCGGCCTGGAAAGGGAATGAGCACATCCCCTTGCCCGCCTCGTTTCCTGCTTCCACCCGAATAGCCCCAGACGATATCAGTCTCTCGCCCGTCGTCGATCAACAGATATCGCCGTAACGATGCCCCCCAAGGAGAGACCACGGCCTGCTGATTCTGAAAATACAAGAGGAGTTCGGTATCAGGTGTCACAGGCATCATGGTTGTCACTACCGCACGGCGGAAACCAATTATGACCGGAAGCGTGCACCTCCCGGCTATTTTGCAAACGGGTGACCGGATGTGTGCCAATCGTCGAGATTCATGATGACCGCCGTTGTTTGAGTGAACCCTAGCTCTTGAAGCGTGTGTGCCGCAAGAGTTGCGCGCCGCCCACTCTGGCATTGAAGGATGATCGGTCTCTCCAGATCGGCTTTCTCTGGAGCGCCGACGTAATTCCAGATCTGGGAGCTGATGAGGCCCCGGGGGATGTTAATCACCCCTGGCACATGGCCGGCCTCGAACTCCTGAGGCTCGCGCACGTCCACGATGAGCGCTGAACCGGGATTTTCCAAGAGCTTCCGATACTCGTCCATACCGATCGTCCTCACGTGCTTCTGCGGCGCCTCCAAGTTCTGCGCCATGGCCGGAGGAAGCCCCTGGGTGAAACCGGTTGGTGATAGATACAAGAACGCACTGACGCCAAGACTCAAAAACCATCGCATCGATCGCTTCATCGTTCCCTCTCTTTCATGTGACTCACTCCGGGCCATCCCCGATGGATGATGTACTCTATCGTGATCCGGTCGATGTCTCAAGTCGCCCCGCCTCATTCACGTATCAGGCTCAAGAAGCAGCGGCCGAGCACGCCGCCGACCGAATCGTGACGAGCCCTCCTTCACCGTCCTGACCATTGAGATCGTGTTCGTTTGGGCTCGGGTGCCGAGATGCACCGACTTGTTCGGTGAGCGTAGTTAGCGCAAACCATTCATGGCCCAGGAACGGCTCTACACATGAACCATAATTTACATGCGAGATGAACCGGCTTACATCTTGGTGCGACTTGATTGGCAGTCGGCCGTTCTCGCCCTTGACCTGCCTATCGGCTGAGGCGTAGTGTAAGTCCATCTTTCCACTGCCGCCTCATCTGGAGGTGGTGACGATGGTCCTCTGTGGCGAACAATTCCGACGGTCTGAACCTACCGAGTGTGTGCTCCTCACTAGACAGGCTCCTGTGTCCAATGTGATCAGGGTGAGGCGTGAGTGCGTAGTTGTACGCCCCAGCTGTCGACTCAATCGATCCAGCCACCGTTTGCCATGGATCTCAACATTCGGTGCTGGACATGCAAGGACTCGCGCGCCATGGCACGCGAGCTGTGCATTATGTCATGGGCATATTGGGGAATTATAACCGGCCTCTTGACGTTGGTGGTTCTGCTCCTGGTGTGCATGGACATCCTCTCAACCAAGAGTATTACGAGTCGATCAACGGCAACGCAGGCTGGTGGCGAAGCGAGCGCTGGTCGGACGCAGCCGACGACCACCAACCAGCGTGCCGCATAACCGGGGGACGACGAGTCCGTTCTTGACGGCACTGGGACCTAGAGTGCCGACGGGTGCTGTTCGGAGGATGGGTGTGCCTCTGATCAACCGTGGTATTGTTCTGAACCTTCACCAAGGGAGGCCATGATGGGTCCGACGAAGGCCGTCATAAAAGGACAGGCGTTGTATGAAGTACTGGGAAACAAACTGATCAAAGACGGATTCGCGAGCCGACAAGAGATAGAAGAGTACGTCAACCACCATTATCTCGTGTTGCCGGTCGTCGATAAACGAGGGCAGCCCTGGCTGCTTGATGGAATGCCTGTGTATTGTCTTCGTGGAACCCAATACGAAACCGTGCATGACGAGCGGGTCCACCTTGCCCGATGCCCGGATTGTGGAGGCATGGGGATTCGCGATGAGGAAGCTGCCGTGGCGTCGGATTGTATCCGCTGCACGGCCTGCGGACACGAATTCGATCCCAGGCTGGAAATGATGGAAACCTAGCCACGTATGGCGCCGGATCAGGCGATACCGGACGGAGCATTACCGTTCAGCCCGTCATGTTATTGGGCGTCGTCGGAGGGAGAGTTCAGTTTCTTCCAACGATAGGTCCCGCCATGCTCGCGGGGCGGAATATTCTTCTGCTTGCCGACCCTCGTGTACCACCATATGCCCTTCGCCTCCGTGCCATCATCCGAGAGCTGAAGTTCAAACCCACCTTCTCGATCATTACCGGATTGATGCCATGTGCCTTCCCACAGACGACCGGACATCGTGGTGGTCGTGAAACGCCCACCGTGTTGGCTGTAAGGACCATTGCCGTTTCCGTCGAGGATCGCGTTGTACCGTTTGTCGTCTTCGACTTCGAAGATCTCCCACTGTCCGCTCACATCTAGTTCACCGGAGGATTGAGGCTTGTCGATATGTCGTTGCGATGAATCTGCCGGTGATGCGTTCAACACATTCAGGACGTTGGCGGATCGGAATGATTCGTGCCACGAAAGCAGTTGCCATCGACCATTGCGACGTTCGAGAACGCCTGTTTCTCGCATAGGAAGCACGGTACGTTTAAATTCGGCCCCTTCTTTAACGTAGCGGATGTAATCCAGCTCCATCGCATACCAGGCCAAATCTCCTCGCTGCCAAACCGTGAGTTCCTTGATCGGAATCTCGAGTTTCTTCGCATTGACGAATTCATCGCGCATACCCTGTTCCAGCTCGGCCCACCCGATGTACTTCCGCCCGGCCACCGCGTAACTGATGATATCGGAATCATGGGCCATCAGCCGGGAGAGAGTTTCGAGGTCCTTGTCCGCATTGGCTTGGATCATCCTGCGAATGGCTGACTCAGGATCCAAAGCGTCCGACGCCCAGGCGATAGCGGGGGTACCAAGAAACACCACAAGGAGAGATCGTACGAAAACTTCCCGCATCGCCGTGCCTCACACACTTTATCGATTCGGATTATGACTGAAGACTAGGGAAAGGGGCAATGGAGACCCGTCAGCGTTCCCATCGATACCCGACAAGAAATGGCATGACGGTCAATACACCGAGCGCTCCGATGGGCAAGGTTCCCATAACCGGATCTTGAGAGGCAAGGAATTCATCGAGTGAGAGGCCATGAAGGGGGAGAATCACGATCCATTCCATGACAAGCCAGAGACCGAATGCGACGAAACCCACACCAAGCCGGATGCCCGGGAACGGAGGCAACGTAAATCGGTCGATCGCCCAGCGCGCGGCGATTATCATGGCCAGAAGATGGAAGGGAATTTCCATCGCCTGAGCGATGCGCTCGCTGACATGCAGCGCCACGACTTGAAGCCGAACGACCTCCAGCACGAATCCTGTCCCGAGCGCGATCAGAAAATAGACGGCGCCGGCCTTTAAGACTTGCACCAGACCATGCGGCTGTTCTCCGTCGAGTGTCATTTCCGGCACCGGGATTACACGACGCGTCGCCTCACCGATCACGTCGGTGGAGAATTGCTTCTCCCACTCCTGCACGTTCCCAAGTTTGGCCATGATTGAGAAATCAGTCTAGCCTAAACTTTTTCATTCATCCATCATTCTGTGATTACGTACCGACCGCATGCCGGCATTGGTGAACCATGGACGGACAAGATCCTCTCCGCAACCCTCCGCCGGCGTGCTAGTTATAGATACGCGTTCCTCGATTGAGCCAGAACCCCCAGAACCTTGAGTAGGCGTGTATTGCTTCCGTTTCAGCGCCTCCTTCGGTCACGAGCGGGTGATTCCTGTTGACCCATTCGAAAATGCCGCCGTAGACGTTGACGACATGCGCGTATCCCTGTCTCTGCAGCCGTTCCACAATCCGTTCGCTGCGGTATCCCACAGAGCAATAGACCGCTACCGGTGCCTGTTTCTCAATCCTCACCAGCCGGTCCATCGCAAAATCTTCATAGCCCACCCACGTGGCGCCTTGAATATGACTCACGGCAAATTCCCGATACGAGCGGGCATCGAGGATTTGAAAACCCCCTGATGCCAGCTGATCAACTGACACTTCCGAAACACGGTGGGACAATAGGGTCGAGAGCAGCAGGTCATAGGCCTTATCGCGCACATGGGTCGGCGCCTGGAGGTTTCGCCCCCATAGGAAGACAAGCACCAGGAGCACAACGAATCCAAGAGTCATGAAAGAGCGCATATGGGACCGCTATAAGAATGGGATAGCTCCGCCATGGAAGCTCTCGAGGCAAGCATGACCCCAGCAGTTGTCACGGCGCGACATGCTTCCGATGATCCCTACCGTATTGTAGGAACAGGTCCTCCCGGGTGACTCGGGAGGGCCCATCCTTAAAAAGGCACGCAGGTGCTGCAGTGAGTCAGCATTTATTGATTCTTGGTCTCGGCTGCACCTTGGAACGCAGTTGATCCAAACGGTCGGTGACAAAGCTGAATCGTTTCTTCGGCGGATAGGGGAATCGATAGGCGACCGGCTCGCCTTGCGGCGGCAAGTGCTTCATGTCCCGGTAGACATTCACCGGCGCTGAATCAGCCGCCAAGTGAAACATGGAGCGATAGCCTAGTCCGCAGCCGGTGATGTTGAGCAGCTCGCCGAATCCATTTTGAGCGGCCCGTTGAATCGCCCGCTGCCCGATCGATTTAAATGAATAGAACTGCCCCTTGGCCCATTTGTGGCCCCAGTAGAGTTGTTCGACCGTCATCTTCGCCGGTTGATACACGACATGTTCCCCGGTATACGCCGTCCAGTTCTCCGTGAGAATTCGCCCGGCTGCTTTCAACTCGGCAAACTGTCTGGTTCCTGGGTAGGGCGTCATGATCCGCCAGAGCGCTCCGGCCAATCCCATCTTGGTCGCCCACTCGGCCGTACGTTCAAAATCATAGACGTCTTCATGGTCCAACCCGCAGATAAAGCCGGCGTGGATGTCGATGCCTTGTTCGTGGATCCGCTTGATCATCTCCTCATAGAGTTGAGCCTGGTTTTGCTTATCGACGGACTTGAGCGAATCTTGATTGATCGATTCGATGCCCATAAACATCGCCGAGCAACCGGCTTCTTTCAACGTCTTGAGCAATTCCGGATGGTGCGCGACATAGGTGGCACTCATCTGGCTCATCCACTTCTTCCCAAGGGGTTTCATGGCTGCGCAGAGTTCCCGCGTGTACGCCGGATCCGACAGTAGATCATCGTCCCAAAACATCACCATCGGTCCCTTCATGTTCTCGACGAGTTTCACGACGTCGGCCGGTGGCTTCTTGCGGAATCCGTATTGGCCGCCTCCTAAGGCCAGATGAATCGAACAAAACGTGCAGCGGTAATTGCAGCCTCTGGTTGCGGTGAGGGCGTCTCTGAACATGTACCCCGGCGGCAACAAATCCCAGCGAGGCGGCTTCTCATCCCATTTGTCGACCATATACGGCATGCGGTACTGTCGCTGCAGCGTGCCCTTCTTGAAGTCTTCAAGGAGCCGGGGGACCGTCAGCTCGCCTTCGCCGATGACAATCGCATCAGCGTGGTTGGCGGCTTCATCGGGCAAGGTGGAAGGATGGATTCCCCCCAGCACCACCTTCGCGCCGCGTTCGCGAAAGAGCCGGGCGACCTCATAGGCTCGAATAGCCACGACCGTGGTCACAGTGATGAACACCACATCATAGTCCCGCTCGAAGTTCAGGGGGCCGACAATTTCGTCTTGGATTTCGATATCCCAGTCATCTTCCGGGATCAGTGCGGCAAGGGTGGGGAGGTTGAGATTGGGCGTACGGAACAGCTTCCAGACCGAGTCCCACTTTTGATCTTCAGGATGTGGAATAATGAGACCGATCTTGTGATGTCTCATAGCATATCCTCCTTCAGACAAGTTTAGGGTTTACCGAGATAATGATGCTCCTTTCTCATTTCCAGCCCAGCCAATAGTTGTAAGACGGTCCCACTTCGTCGGAAAGGGAATCGAACCCATCGCAAGCACGGAGACCCGCCATGACAGAGAATTTAAGGCTAGCGGCTTTGAAGAAGGAGAATCAAGAGTCAGACGGAAAGCGCGACCTGAAGTTGGGCGGAGAACGACCTACTCAACTTCATGGAGCTTGAGCACATTCGTACCACCGACGTGACCTGCCATCGTCCCGTACACAATGACGATCCTATCTCCGGCCTTGACCACACCTTCGGTCTTCAGGCGCCGTTCAACCTCCTGTATCCAGGCTTCCGGGGATCCTGCGCGTGGCACGGTATATGGGCAAACACCCCAATAAAGCGCCATGCCTTGCCGTACGGAATCGGAAGGAGTGAACGCCAGAAGCGATGAGTCCGGCCGGTATTTGGAGAGCAGTCTCGCAGTGGTGCCACTCTCGGTAAACACAACGATTGCGTCGGCATTGATCGCGCCGGCCGCCGAAGATGCAGCGGCACAGACAGCTTCAGGAATGGACAGATGCTCCAAGTCGGTGTGCCGTTTGAGCACGATCCCGGACCACCCATCGTTTTCTGCCGTACGAATAATACGATCCATGACTCGAACGGATTCGACCGGATACGATCCGATGGCCGTTTCGGCCGACAACATCACGGCATCCGTGCCGTCGAAAACGGCATTGGCCACATCCGACGCTTCCGCTCTTGTCGGACGTGTCGCCTGGGTCATGGACTCCAACATCTGCGTCGCGGTAATGACCAGACGGCGCCGACGATTGGCCTCTACAATGATCCGCTTTTGCAGCACTGGGACAGCCTCGGGTTCCATCTCGACACCCAAATCTCCACGGGCGATCATCACGCCATCCGCTTGTTCCAAGATTTCATCGAGTGCCGCCACGGCTTCTTCCCGTTCGATCTTCGCAATGATCGGAACGGTTCGACCGCAATCGGCCAAGAGGTCGCGCGCGACCTGAATATCTTGCGCTCCTCTAACGAATGAGAGCGCCACATAATCCACGCCATGCTTGACACCGAAGCGCATGTCGCTGCGGTCCTTGTCGGTCAACGTCGGGGCGCTGACGCTGGTACCGGGCAAATTGATTCCCTTGTGGGAGGTGATCGTGCCGCCGACGACCACCGTGCACTCGACCCAACTATCCATAACCTGATCGGCGCGGAGTTCGATACGCCCATCATTGATGAGGACCCGTGCGCCTGGACGGAGGTCGCGCGTGAGTGCGGGATAGGTGATGGGGAGCTCAAGAACCCGAGGGCGAGAAGAAGCCTGCGCATCAGACAGATCCCCAGATTCACGCGATGTCCGCAACCGCACCCTGTGACTAGTGGTCACCTCGACCCCTTCCTGAGGGAGCAGGCCTACTCGAATTCGAGGACCTTGCAGATCCTGAATGATCGCCACCGCTGCCTGGTGCCGAGCTGCCGCCTCGCGTATCGCCGTAATCGCTGCCGCATGCGATTCATGGGTGCCGTGCGAGAAATTCAATCGAGCCGCGTTCATGCCGCTCTCGATCAGTCGGCTCAGGATTGCCGGTGAAGTGGTGGCGGGACCGATCGTGCAGATAATCTTCGCTTTACGCATTGTGGCGTTGATGTCCTTCAACACGGATAATCACTCAAAAAAAGGATACCACAGATCGCTTGGTCATAGCGCCAAATGAAGAAGACGAATGCATTGGATCTTTCGACAACCCCATTTTGCATCGATCATATGGTTTACGTTGGTGCATTTTCCTTTCCTTTCCTCCATTGACCGGTAGAATAACTTGATCATAGGACATGGCATATGCGCTCGACGCGTTTCCCATGCCACACGTCTCTTCTTCGGAACGAAAAGGCACGCACAATGGCAACCCTCATATCAGTCGCATCCGGCAAGGGCGGTGTGGGCAAGAGCGTGGTGTCCACCAATCTCGCATTGGCTCTGGCAAAGACAGGTCGACAGACGCTGCTGGCGGATCTCGACGTGGGTGGAGCTGATGCCCATATCATGTTCGGGGAACTCAATCCGTCGGTGACCTTGACGGATTTTTTAGATAAACGGGTCAATCGGCTGGAAGATGTCGCCCTTCCTGTCACGTTTCACCCGAACCTACGCCTGATCGCCGGCACCGGTGACACGTTGGCGACGGCCAACATGGCTCATGCCCGCAAGAAGCGCCTGATGAAACATTTTCGAGACCTTGGTACCGATGTCGTCGTCGTCGATATCGGTGCCGGCACGAATTATCACGCCCTGGATTTCTTCCTGATGGCCGATATCCACTTGACCGTTGCCACGCCTGATCCGACGGCGGTATTGGATCTCTACCGATTCATCAAATTGGCTGCCATCCGTCGTGTCTTGGCATGCGTGCTTGCGCGAAGCCCACTGGCGGAAGCGCTGGCAAACCGTGACTTCACAAGCGTGGAGGAGGTCATGAATGTCGCCGGTGCTGCTGATGCCGAGGGACGCGATGTGGCAGCCACTGCCTTGCGATCGTTCAAACCTGGCCTCATCATCAATCGTGCATCGAGCACGTCCCAGGTCAACGTGCTCTACCTCCGCAAGGTTCTCCATCAATATGTCGGTGGTGATCTCACGCTCCTCGGTGAAATCCCCGAGGATCCGGCTGTGGCCCATGCAGTGAGAAAGTTTCTACCCGTCATCGAAGCGACCCCCGATTCCCCGGGCAGCAAAGGGCTCCTTGCCGTCGCTGACGCGGTCGGGCAATTGATCGTGGCACACAACAGAACCATCGAGCAGCACCCAAGACCGCTGGAACAGAAGCATGCAGCTGAGCAAGCGTCCAGGACAGACGTGACCATCCCTCTGCCCCCCTCAACGCAGGAGAAAGCCGAACCCCAGATTGTGCCGCAGGCATCGAGAGCCACTAGTGGGGATCTCGTCCAGAACGTCGGTGGGCTCGTGGGCTAAGAAGGTGGGGATGGAGAAACCGGTCTACGCGTATGGTATGACAGCATCGCTTAGAACCCAAGTTCTTTTTCGAGATCGGCCTTCTTTTTGTCGAACTGCCTTTGCTCGGCTTCGCTTTTCTCGCTGAACATACCTTTCATGCTTTCGCCGGCCTTCTCCAAGGCTCGCTGTGACTCTTCGCCTTTCTTTTTGATCTGCGCGGCCATATCCTGGGCCTTCGGTGAGCCGGAGAACTCGTAGTACATCAGAGTCTGTCCTTGCGTGAAGGTCGGATCGGGGCGCTTCATGATCGTATCTCCGCGTTGCTCAGCTCGATCCTTCGCGGGCTTGTCTCCACCGGGAAGGTATTTCATCCATAACGATGCGGCCCTCAGCTTCTCGATCGATTGCGTACTGGCTTTTCCAAGTTCACCGATGTTGCCGGTCAGGCCTTGGGCATCCTTCTCCTCGGCTTTCATCAGTCGATCGGCATTGGCCATCGCCACCTTCGCCAATTCTTGCCGGAACGCCGGCGGGGAATGGTAGGGTTGCTTTGAGTAGGAGGTGGAGCCGAAGCCGATCGGAGCGTATCGTCCGTTATCGATGTTCCAAGCCGTCTCGAAAAGGCGCAGGTCTTCTGATTTACCCTGCACGGATTTCAGTAGAACACGGTTGGCCTCCTGATGGTCGCCAATGGCTTCGTAGTACCGGAAGGCCGAAGATTGGCCATCGGCTCGAATCGGGTCATTGGAATACAGCGCACCTTTCGCCTCGGCGGCTTTGGCAAGATCCCGTCCGAGTTTGGGCATGTTGGCCTTGGCCTTCGTGACCGCGTTCTTGTCATACCGGTCCGTGCACTCGTCGGCAATGATCCGCATATAGGCAAGAAAAGTGGACGAAGGTTGACCGGCTTGCTCAGCTTTTAGCAACGCGGCCGATCGAGCCAAGGCTGCCTTCTTTTCTTCATCCCCGAGACAGGGATCGTCCGCATGGGCAAGAGAAGCCGTGAGGGCCGCAACGATCAAGGCGCATCCAGTCAATTTCATCACGCGCATGAGTCACCGCCTCCGTTTATTTGCCGAATAGGCCCTTCATCATCTTATTGACATCGATGGCGGATTCACCCTCCTCCGCCTTAGGTATCTTCGCCCCGCGGCTCTGTCTCCGCTCCCGAGGTTCATCGCCGTCCATCATCATCTGGCGCATCATGGCGCCCATATCGTTTTTCGTGTAGCCGGCGGGGATTTCAAAGAGGGCGGGGTCCTGCTTTTCCAGCTTGATATTCGTCAGCTCGCTGGCCATGCGCATCTTTTTGTCGCCCTCTTTGGACAACATGTCCATCTTGACGGTGATGCCTTCTTTCATCGTCCAGAAGAAGCCTCCGAATTTTCCCGATCCATCCTTCTTCACAGCAACAACCTTAAACTTGGTGGTCTTCATGCCGTTGACCGTTTCCTGGCCGACCTCAGCCTGCTCGACAATCTCAAACCCATCCATGCCGGAGGCGTTTGAGTCATCCAGCGGCATCTCCATGTACATATTGCCCATCAGTTGCCACACAACCTTTTTGTCCTTCCGAATGATGGACGTCATGCCGTCCGACCCACCCATTTCCATCCGATCCATGTTGGGCTTATGGTAAATCCTGGACTTCATGGTCATGCCGCCTTCCGTCTCCATCGTACTGTCGGCGGAATAGTCCACTTGAACGTCTGGCGGAGGGGCCGCATTGATGGTGAGAGGAACACAGAGCACAGAGGCCAGCAATCCGGCAGAGCGCAACAATTTCATCGGCCATCCTCCTCAAGAAGGTTGTTGGGAACAAAGGAGCGTATCGGGATTCACTAGGGACAGTCAATAAGCAGAAGTCCGGGGGCTTATCATCAAGGAAACTCTAGACCAATAGGAAAGCTAGCAGCGTAGCCGTCGTTCGTAGACGAGGGTTCCAGCATCAATTGGTCACCTCCGTTTCGAAAGATGAAGTCCTGCCGGTTCCTCAGTCTTCTCGACCCCCGGGAAGAGTAGGGCGGGGTAGCATGGACGCGATCTGTAACGTCATCAGGAACGTACAGTTGGGACGTGAACTCAAATCGTGTTCCCGACATCAGCACGGTGCGGATCTTAAAATGGATATGGACGGTTCGGATCGGATACCAGCCCGGATAGATCGTCAGGAACCGGGCGTTGCCCCGGGCATCGGTCATCTGATAGCCTCGCAAGAACTGCTGGCCCACCGTGTTGAAGCCAGGATCCCGAACATTCGAATAGATCCCTGCCGCATCGCAGTGCCACACATCGACTTGTGCGTCCGGCAATGGCCGGCACTTGCCGCCATTGAGACGCAAAACCTGGAAGGTCAGCGTCAACGGCATGCCCGGCCTGATCTGCCCGTCGGCTGGATCGGAGCGAATGTCCGCCCGCTGTAATCGTTCATCGACGAAGTACGGTCCCTCGGTTTGTTCAGGCCGGACGATGCAGAGGGAACGAGTCGTCTCGGCACCTATTGCCGTTGCTCCGTATCTTTCGCCGACAAGGCAGGCAATACTCGTAGTTCCCAGCCAAAGTAGTGCGTCACGGCGTGAAAGCAAGCTTGTAAATGAACGACGCACTATCTTCTCTTCAGTCGTGGGTGAACACTCGACGGAGGTGATGGAGGAGACGAAAAAGACGGTGACCGTGGGGAAAACAGGTGAGAACGTCCATAGAATCCACGCCCTCCCCAATAACCCCCATACGGCCCCCAAAACCCACCGTACGCGCCAAAGGGATAAAACCCGCCCCACCCATAGGGCGGGTAGTAGTGACCGTAGTACGGACTTCGATCTCTCCGTCTCTGTGAAGCCACACTGTTCCAGTCGATGATATGTTTCACCTCGAGAACCGGATACGTATATTCGGTTTCATCCAGTTGTCTCGTAGTCTCACCGGTTACCGTACCGATGACAGTAATGGGCGCCCCTTCCGGCAAGCTGGCAGGATCAAGAAATGCTTCGCGAATCGCCAGGAAGCGTCCCTCGGAATGAAGACGATCTTCCGTCAATGGCCCATCCTTCGCACTCGGCAGTTGTAAGACTTCCACTTCGGTTCCCGCTTCCGTTCGCTTGGCCCGAATGACATTCCCGCCGATCATCACCGTCCGACCGACATATTCACCGGGAGCACTCTTCAAGTCAGCAAACCGGACGACCGTATCGATTTCCTTCTCCAACCAGAGAGGAACACCGAGGAGCTCCGTGTCACGTTGGGTTTGATGGATCGATTCTGCACAGGCCGAGCAGAGAAGCACCACACCGACCAGGGGAGCGAGCACCGTCATGCGAGACATCGTCATGCTCCTCGCTAGAAGTGATACGACAACCCACCTAGGATATGCTGCGCCCTATAGTTGCCCCTGAACCCGCCGAGATCACCGAATGCTTGGTCGAACGCGAACGTCGCCCCCATATACTTATATTCTCCAAACACGGCGATTTGAGGCATGATGAACGCGCGCAATCCGGCTAGGACATTCCATGCGACGGCGACGTCGATGTCGCTTCGTACTGTCGGAGTATCGCCGATATGAGCGATGGCCGCTCCCACCCCAGCACCGGCGTACGGTTGGAACGTTCGTCCTGGGAAGCGGGCAATGAAATTGGCTCCGACGGTGGTGACCCTCATGTGGATGCCTGCATCGGTGTCCAGCTGTTTGATATGCGGTGTCGTATGCAAGACCTCTCCTTCGATTCCATACCAACTGTGCCCGGGGAAATGTCCAACTTTGGCACCATAGGTAATTGAGTTCTGAAGATCGAAGTCTGTAAACGGGCCTGGTACGCCGGCCTGGGACCCCGTCCCGGCGATGCTGTTGATACGATCGGCAAAGTTGACTCCGGCAGTGCCGGCAACATATGTTTCAGCAGAAGGAGAGGAGAGGCCACTACACATCACGAATGAAAGTGCCGTGAGCATCATACCGGCTTTCACCAATTGTTTTCGCTGCATTCTCGTAACCCCCTCGGAACATCATACCAAAAGTTTAGTTTGTGCGTAGTCCCGTCATCCATATGTGTTGGAGTTTCACCACCGGACGGTGCATTATAATATTCGTGTTCCTACCTAGATAGACTCTGTGCGGTTGACTGTACGAATCAACTCAGGACATATAGGGCAGACTCGGGCGGAATACATCATGGTGATGGAGTTCCCATTTCACTCCATCTCATCATATTAGGAGGAGCCGATCATGGGATTGATAGATCAATTGGGGCAAGCCGTGGGTGGAATGGTGGGAGGACCGAGCGGTCAGCATCCTCTTCTGCAAGCCGTGACCGGTCTTCTCGGAAAGGACAGCGGGATCGGGGGGCTGGCCGGCCTCGTTCAAGCATTCCAGAAGAACGGGCTCGGCGAACTCGTGAACTCGTGGGTGAGCACAGGGCCGAATTTGCCGGCGACGCCAAGCCAGATTGAACAGGGCATTGGAGGCGATCTACTCAACCAACTGGCCGGCAAAGCCGGCTTATCTTCCGGTGCAGCAAGCTCCCAACTCGCGAGCCTCCTGCCCGACCTAATCAACAAACTGACACCCAACGGAACAATCGAAGCGGGTGGACTTGATCAGCTCATGAAGTTAGTGCAGGGGAAGTTGGGTGCCTGAGGAGACAGGGCCTACGACCAATTTTTCGTGGTCTGACCAGAGCACTGATAGGCGTGCCCGGGATAGGTTCGTCGTCTCTGCTGCGATCGGTCTCGTGTTGCTGTCGGCTGTGTGGGCTCTTCGTCACCCACCTGTATCCAAATCGAATGCCGGCCAGTCGGCGTCTCCCACTCTCATACCGGAAATGATTCCCTTAGTCACAGGGGACGAACCCATCATCGATATATTCACTCGCGCTGGGTGTCCAGTCTGCCACGTCATCCCCGGGATTCCAGGCGCCGAGGGCAGAGTCGGCCCACCCTTAGTACTCGGCACGACCGGCCTGGAGCGACTCAACGATCCCACCTATCACGGAAGCGCCAAGACCCTGCATGAGTATATCGTCGAATCCGTGCTGGAGCCGGAGCGGTTCATCGTCCATGGGTACCCAGAGCATACGATGCCGGCCTGGTATGGATCCAAGCTCAGCGCCTTGGCGCTTGAGAAAATTGCCTCGTATTTGGAATGTCGGCCTGAGGAGGCTTTGGCCTCTGAGAAGTGAAAGCAGGCAGGGCTAGCGCTTACGGAGTGGCGTCACATTTCCGGACGCCCCTCCTTGAATCTTGAATGCGTCTGTCCCGTGATCTCCCATCTGCTTATCGAGCAACGCGTTCACCGCGTCGTCGCCCTTTAGCCCTTCGAGTTTGATCTTGAGGCGGAGGTTGTTCGCGCTATCCGCATTGATGAGCGCCTGTTCCAACGAAATCTTGTTCGCCTTGTACAGCTGAAACAACACGTGATCAAAGGTTTGGCACCCTTCATCGATACCCTGCTCCATTGCTTCTTTTAGTGTATCAATCTCGGCCTTCTTGATCAGATCCTTGATTCGCGGCGTGTCCAACATAATTTCCAACGCGGGGACTCGCCTTCCATCAACGGAAGGGATTAATCGTTGGGAGATGATTGCGCGCAAATTTAAGGACAACTGTAAATAAATCTGGGCATGGCGCTCGACCGGGAAGAAATTCATGATCCGTTCAATCGCCTGGTTGGCATTGTTGGAGTGAAGGGTGCCGATACACAGGTGACCGGTTTCCGCAAATGTGATGGCGGCTTCCATTGTTTCCGTATCCCGCACCTCGCCGATGAGAATCACGTCCGGAGCTTGACGGAGCGTATTCTTCAGCGCGTTCTGGAAGTTCAGCGTGTCGAAGCCGACTTCGCGTTGCGTAATGATCGACTTCTTGTGCTGATGCACGAACTCGATCGGATCCTCCACGGTAATGATATGCCCCTGATGAACGGTGTTGCGATGATCGATCATAGCCGCGAGCGAGGTCGACTTCCCGGATCCCGTGGCGCCGACCAGGAGCACGAGGCCGCGCTTGGTCATCGCGATGTCTTTGATAATCGGAGGGAGTTGCAACTGCTCGGCCGTCTGAATCTCGGCTTTGATGTGGCGGAAGACGAGCCCGACGTTTCCTTTTTGCCTGAAGATGTTGACGCGGAAACGCCCCAACTCCTTATAGTACAGTGCCAGATTCATCTCCATCTTTTCTTCGAACTCGCTCCGCTGCTGACCGCGCATCAGCGCCAACGCCAGCGCCTCAAGTTGTTCGTTGGTAAACGGCGGAGCATCTGTTTGCTGAGTGACTCCATGGATTCGGTAGATCGGCGGAGCATCGACCGTCAGATACAAATCCGACGATTCACGATCCACCATGATTTTCAGGAGACTTCGGACGTCCATGATGATACTCCGCCGTTATGCCTGCGCTACGCGGCGCCCACAACCGGTGTCCCGAAGAGATTGGGATTCATGCTGCGTGACTGCGCTTCGGCTTTATGCACGACTCCACGGGTTGCCAATTCGAGCAACGCCATGTCCATTGTTTGCATACCGTCTTTTTGGCTCGCCTGCATAATACCGGGAATTTGATGGAGCTTGGCCTCGCGGATGAGGTTTCGCACAGCGGTCGTCGCCACCATGATTTCCAATGCCGCGACGCGGCCGCCGGTCTTCTTTTTCAGCAGGGTTTGCGTCAGCACGGCCTCCAGCGCCTCCGACAGCTGGGTTCTGATCTGAGCCTGCTGCGCCGGCGGAAATGCGTCGATGATGCGGTCGATCGTTTTCGGAGCACTTGACGTATGCAGCGTGCCGAAGACCAAGTGCCCAGTCTCCGCCGCGGTCAAGGCCAGTTGGATCGTCTCAAGATCCCGCATTTCACCCACGAGCACGATGTCGGGATCTTCACGAAGCGCCGACTTCAGGGCGTTGGCGAAGGATAACGTGTGGACACCCAGCTCGCGTTGATTGACCAAGCATTTTTTTGACTTGTGGACGAACTCGATCGGATCTTCAATGGTGATGATATGGCCTTCAAACGTGCTATTCAGATAGTCCACCATCGCGGCAAGGGTGGTGGATTTCCCGGAACCGGTCGGCCCCGTCACCAGAATCAATCCCTTCTCCTTATCGCAGAGTTGCCGCAGGATCGGTGGCATCCCCAGCTTTTCCAACGGAAGAATGGTCGTCGGAATGTTCCGAAACACCGCGCCGAGTCCTCGCTGCTGCACGAACACATTGACTCGGAAACGGGCGATGTCTCCGAGTTCGAACGAAAAATCGCACTCCCGCTTTTCCTCGAAGCTTTTCCGCTGGGAATCGTTCATCATATCGTAAATGAGGGCGTGCGTTTCATCCGGAGTCAGGGGAGGGTGGTCGAGTTTTTTTAGATCCCCGTGAATGCGAATCATCGGAGGTTCACCGGCACTGATATGACAATCTGAGGCACCTTCCTTGACTGAAAACGTGAGCAGCTTGGAAATATCCATTGCCCTTTATCCTTAACGCTAGGTGTTGTGTGTGAGACGAACGTCTCCTATGCATCATGCCACAGCAAACTCGGAAAGCAAGAAAATAGGCGGAAGGCGCGAACCCAAGCGGCAATGGTCAGACAAGACCTGTTTCACGGATCACAAGGCGTAACGCGTTGAGCGCCGTATCAAGCTGATCCATCGTGTGCTCCGATGTCACGGTGAAACGGATCCGACTTGTTCCATCCGGAACGGTCGGTGGACGAATGGCGGTGGCATACACTCCATGAGCGAGCAAGCGCTCGGCGAATGCGGACGCGCGGGCGGCGTCACCCACCAGAACCGGTAATATGGGACTGGCTGTCGGAGTAAGACGACACCCGAGAGTCTTCAGTCCGTCGCAGAAATACCGTCGATTCGACCAGAGCCTAGCCCGACGTTCCGGTTCGCAATCAATGACCGTCAATGCTGCCGATGAGGCCGCGGCGACGGCGGGCGGAAGCGCGGTGGTAAAGATGAACGAGCGGGCCGTATTGACCACGTACTGAATGAGGTCCCGCGTTCCCACCAGGAAGGCGCCGTGGCTGCCCAGCGCCTTACTCAAGGTGCCCATCTGGAAGGGAATCCGGTGCTCCAAATTAAAGTGCTCAACGGTGCCCCGCCCGGTCACTCCCATAATGCCGGTCCCGTGCGCATCATCGACATACAGCATCGCACCGTATCGTTCGGCGAGCGACACCAAGTCAGGCAACGGAGCAAGGTCGCCGTCCATACTGAACACCCCCTCGGTGATGATGAGGGTGGGGCGTTCCGTGGTCCGACGTCGAAGGAGGGACTCAAGATGATCGCAGTCACCGTGGCGAAAGACACGAAGATCTGCCTGGCTCAATCGACAGGCATCGATCACGCTTGCGTGGCACAATCGATCGGCCAAGAGAAGACCGCCTCTTCCAATAAGGGTGGGAATGACACCAAGGTTGGCCAGGTACCCGGCTCCAAAGAGTAAGGCGGCTTCGGTTCCTTTAAACATCGCCAGCATCGCTTCCAGGCGCGCATGGGGAGGTAATGTCCCGCTGACTAAGCGCGAGGCGCCGGACCCCGTACCATATTGTTCTGTAGCCTCGAGCGCGGCCTGCACGACTGCGGGATGCATCGTGAGTCCAAGGTAATCATTGGAGGAAAGCAAGATCACCTCGCGTCCTCCATATTGAACGCTTGCCCCGGTCGCCGAGTCCAATGGTGTCAATGCTCTGAACAACGACCGGTCACGGAGCTGTCGGAGTTTTTCCCGGAACATGTTTTGATCTCACCATCATTCACGAACCGCTCGGCGCCACTCCACCTCCACGGTGTACTGGTCCCAACCGCATTGACAAGGAAATTCATTCCCTAGTATAAAGCAACGGTTCTGCGACAGAAAGCTGCCGACAACCGTTAACTCATGCGATAGGTTCTCATGTCATATCGAATTAAAGTGCCCCCTCGGACGTTGCCGGTTGATGAAGCCCACCTTGTGAGCGGACTGGAGCACTGGGTGCTCGGGCTGCAGCGCTATCGATGGGCCATCGTCATAGGATTCATCCTTCTGCTGTTGATGGCCGGTGGAATATGGGGTGTCTTTTGGTATGACGCGCAGAATGCCGGCAAGGCCCAGGAGCTCGAGCGGGAGGCCACACTTCATCTCTTTACGCGACCGAGTAATGATCCGAAGAAAGCGGCAGCCAACCTGAATGAAGCGATCGCGATTTATAAGAGAGTACTGGAGGAATATCCGAGAACCCCGACGGCTCCACTGGCGCAATTTAGCCTCGGAAATGCCTTTCTTCAGGCGAATGACCTTGATTCAGCCATCGAATCGTATAAACGGTTTCTTTCGACGTACGGGTCAAACATCTCGCTTCTTGGGCTCGTCCATCAAAAGCTTGGCTACACATACTTGCTGAAGGGAGATGTCGACCAAGCCGCGAAGACCTACTCGGCGATACTCGGCATCCCAGGGGCGATGAACCGTGACTATGCGCTTTTTGAATTGGCGCGGTTGGAAGAAAATCGTTCGAGACCCGACGACGCACTCAAATATTATCAAGATCTAATCAAGACGTACCCTGATTCTCCTTTGACCAGCGAGGCCGCTGTGCGCGTGAAGGTCCTCGATGCCAAGAAAACTTCGGAGCCGGCAGTAACCCCGACGGCGCAGAATCCTGCAGCGCCTTCTAAGCCTTAGATGGCCTCAGAGGGCTTCCTCCAAAGAA
Source organism: uncultured Nitrospira sp. (assembly GCA_964435885.1). Taxonomy (GTDB): domain Bacteria; phylum Nitrospirota; class Nitrospiria; order Nitrospirales; family Nitrospiraceae; genus Nitrospira_D. The sequence continues at coordinate 41,873 of CAYTAS010000004.1, forward strand.
CGTCATAACCTCTTCAGCACCGTCGTCGGCTCCTACCGAGCAATATTCAGCAGCTGACCGGTCCTAATGAGGTTACCGGAAATGTTGTTGTGCGATTTCAGGGTCTGAATAGGAATGCCGAATCGGCGAGAGATCTTCTCAAGCGTATCCCCCCTTCGTACTCGATACCTATGAGAGGACACGACTTTGCTCTGTCGAGCTTGTCGAATCTGTCGAACTTGTGGCCGCTCAGGAGGCAACTTAGGAAACGTGTGGGTTGGAACGCGCTCGAGCAATTTACGCACCTTGGAACTCGTCCCAACCGGAACTTTCAGGTGATAGGCGGTTTCGCCGGGAGGCGTCGCATCTCGCCGAAGTTCAGGATTCAGCAATCGAAGTTCGCTGTACGGAATGCCGGTCACGTTGGAGATAGCGCGAAAGTGCAGAGGTCGTGTCACGATGACTTCCTCAAACTCATGAGGAGCGACCGCAATCGGATTGAATCCGTATTGGTCCGGATTCCGTGCAATGATGGTCGCGGCCATGATACGAGGGACATAGTGTTTCGTCTCCGGCCGAATCAGTTTTGTCCTTGATATCTCGGAAAATGATTCCGCCTGGGCCTTATTGAGCGCGCGCTGTACCTTTCCCTCGCCCGCGTTGTACGCCGCCATCGCTAAGGGCCATGTCCCAAAAAGATCGTACAAATCCCTCAGATAACGGGCCGCCGCGATCGTCGACTTGATGGGATCCCGGCGTTCGTCCACGTAATGATCGATGCGCAGTCCGTAGATCTGTCCGGTTCCCTTCATAAACTGCCATGGCCCGGTCGCTTTCGCGCGAGAGTAGGCGTACGGATTAAACCCGCTTTCGACGAGGGAAAGATGCACTAGGTCGCTCGGAAGGTCGAACTCGGCGAAGATGTCTTCGACCATCGGGCGATATCGGTTGAGGCGTAAGAGCCACTGTTCAAATCGATCCCGGATCGAGGTGTTGAAGAAACGAATGTGACTTTGGACTGCCTGATCATAGACAACCGGAATATTATAGACGGGACCTTGGTTCTCCTTGCTTCCGGCGCTCTCCACCGCTTCAGCCGATTCCTCCTTGGGCATTTCGGCATCCGATGGTGAGGCCGTCACCTCCGGTTCCAGCTCAGGCTCCAACGGAACCAGGTTGGCGTCGACATCCTCAGTCTCTTGTGAGGAGTCCGCTTCGTCAGGAAGGGATTCCGTGGAGCTTTCTTGAGAGATGGCCTCCGGTACGACCGAAGCCGGCTCTTCAGCCAAACTTCCAGATTGCGGTATGAATACAGCTCCGCTCATCGTAAGGATTGCCACAATCCTTACGACGTTCATACCCCATGGTTTTTCCCAGTTCCGTATCATGAAGAGTACCAGTGAGAGCCTATCGATCTGCTTTGAACTTGTCAAGAAATTGGGTAGGCAAACTATTCCTCTCGCTCACCTCGTTGTCCCTGATGATGATGGGGAGGAAGGTCCTTCCTTCAACTCACCATATCCTGAAGGCTGCGGATCGATGGTGAAAAGAGAGAAGGTCTTGATAGCACACGTAGTTCTGCAATTCGAATTCTTGACAGCATCCTCTCCAAATGATAGCGTACGCGCTCTCCAAACGGCTACCCCCCAGATTGACATTGTCACGTTAGTGAGGAGGTTCGATCAATGCTGAAGCGCTATCTTTTGGCCCCTGGTCCAACACCTGTCCCCCCTGAAGTCTTACTGGCGATGGCTCGACCGATGATCCATCATCGCGCACCGGAGTTCGACCCGGTTTTCGCTGAAGTGCGCGAGGGGCTCAAATGGCTCTTTCAAACACGAAATGATGTCCTGATGTTGGCGGCCTCAGGAACAGGCGGCATGGAAGGCGCAGTGTCAAACTTCTTATCACCCGGCGACAAAGCGTTGTATGTCAACGGAGGGAAATTCGGAGAGCGCTGGGGCAAGCTTTGCAAGGCCTTCGGAGTGCAGGCGACTGAGATCAACGTCGAATGGGGGCATGCCGTCAACCCCCAGCACGTCGCCGATGCCCTCAAGAAAGATCCGTCGATCAAGGCCGTCTATGTCCAGGCCAGCGAGACGTCCACCGGCGTGTCCCATGACGTGAAGGCGCTTGGAGAACTCATCAGGGGGTATGAGAATACGATTTTGGTGGTTGATGCCATTACGGCGCTGGGCGTGTTTGACATTAAAACCGATGCGTGGGGATTGGACGTGGTGATTACCGGATCCCAGAAAGCCCTGATGCTGCCTCCTGGCATGGCATTCGTCAGTGTCAGCGAAAAGGCCTGGGCGTTGGCGGACAAAGCCAAGAACGCGGCGTTCTATTTCAATTTCAAGAAGGAACGTGAAAGTCAGGTAAAGAACCAGACGGCATTTACTCCGACCGTCTCACTCATCATCGGCCTTCAAGAAGTCTTTCGAATGATGAAGGCGGAGGGGCTTGAGAAGATGTTTGCACGGCAAGGTCGGCTGGCTCATGCCATGCGCGAAGGGGTGAAGGCCGCTGGACTGACTCTGTTTCCGAAAGAGTCTCCCAGCGACGCCCTGACGGCCGTGTGCGCACCGGAGGGAGTCGATGGACAGGCGATCTATAAGAATCTGCGTGTCCAGTACGGCATGACGGCAGCCGGAGGGCAGGACCATCTCAAAGGAAAGATCTTCCGGCTCTCTCACATGGGATATGCCGATTCCTTTGATGTCATCACGGCCTTAGCCGCGACCGAGATGGTCTTGAAAGGACTCGGGCATCCGGTCAAACTAGGGAGCGGCGTGGGCAAAGCTCAGGAACTCTTATTGGCGAAATAACCAGGACGAGGAGACACATGGCCGCAGCAGGCATGAAAATTTTGATCAGCGACAGCCTTTCGAAACAGGGAGTGGACGCGCTCGAGAAGGCAGGATTCACCGTAGTCGTGAAATCGAAAATGTCGAAGGATGAGCTCTTCAAAGAAATCAAGGACGCCGACGGATTGATCGTGCGATCCGGCACGAAAGTGACGGAGGAGCTCATTGCCGCGGCCGAGAAACTCAAGGTCGTCGGACGGGCTGGATCCGGCCTGGACAACGTCGATACACCGGCTGCCACGCGACGAGGGATCGTCGTGATGAATACACCCGGCGGCAATACCGTCACCACCGCCGAGCATACCATGTCGATGATCTGCGCCATGAGCCGACGCATTCCCCAAGCGACCGCCTCCGTGAAGGCGGGTAAATGGGAAAAAGACAAATTCATGGGCGTCGAACTGTACAACAAAGTGCTCGGCATCATCGGTGCCGGCCAGATCGGGAGTCACTTGACCAAGATGGCGCAGGGCATCGGCATGAGCGTCGTCGCGTTTGATCCCTACTTGGCGCCGGAGCGGGCCGAGCGGATGGGCGTGACGATGGTGGACCTCGACGAGCTCTTCCGACGATCCGACGTTATTTCGGTTCATACACCGCTCACACCGGAAACGCGCGGGATCATCAACGCGCAGGCGATCGCTAAAATGAAGCCCGGCGTGTTGATCGCAAACTGCGCTCGTGGCGGCATCATTAATGAAAGCGACCTCTGCGAAGCCTTGAAAGCCAAACGCGTCGCCGCCGCCGCCTTTGACGTGTTTGAAGAAGAACCCGTCAAGCCGGACAATCCGCTGCTGGCCTTGGACAACTTTATCTGCACTCCCCACATCGGAGCACAAACGAACGAGGCTCAGGAAAATGTTGCGATCGGGATCGCGGAGCAGATCGTCGATTACTTCACAAAAGGCATCGCAAGAGGAGCCGTCAACATCCCGTCCGTCGCTCCGGAATTATTGCCTCGTCTGCAACCCTTTCTCACCCTGGCCGAAAAGATGGGCTCGCTTCAAACGCAACTGGTTCAAGGAGGCACCGAACGAGTCGTGGTGGAATACAGCGGAGAAGTCGCCACACTGTCGGTCGCGCCGCTGACCATCGCCGTCTTGAAAGGTCTGCTGACTCCGATCCTTCAACACCCCGTCAATTACGTCAACGCGCCGATCGTCGCAAAGGAGCGCGGTATCGAAGTCAAAGAGATCAAGAGCACGGATGCCGGCGATTTCACGAGTCTTATACGAGTTCGTGTTGAAGCCGGCAAGATCTCGCACCAGGTTGCCGGGACGCTCTATCACAAGAAAGAGGCTCGGATCACGGAGATCGAACAATTCAAGGTGGAAGTCGTACCGGAAGGACACATGTTGCTGATTCACAATGTCGACCGTCCGGGCGTCATTGGGATGGTCGGAAAGGTACTGGGTGATCATGGCATCAACATTCTCCGGATGCAGTGCGCATTAGAAAAGCGAGGCGGGGATGCCTTGCTGATCATCGGGTCCGATACGGAATTTCCCGCGTCGGCACTGGACGAAATCCGATCGAGCTCAAACATTCGTTCCGTCAAGATCGCAAACCTCTCATAATCGGCTCACCATCGGGTTACTATGGCCTTTGCTCCTCCGACTCATCATTCTTCTTCGGAGAGGCTTCCTCCTGCTCATGAGCATTCGTTGGTTCCCGTGGGAATGGCTACCATCCTCCCGGAAGCGGCTCGCCATGTGAGGCGACTCGAGTCCGAGCTGCTCAGCCACTTCCATGGTTATGGATACGATGAAATTATCCTCCCGACATTCGAGTATTTCGACGTCCTTGCGCCGGGCCTCGAGCCGGTTTTGCTGGAGAAGTCCTACAAGATTGTCGATCGGACGACCGGCCGTATTCTCCTCCTGAGACCGGATGTTACCGCACAGATTGCGCGAACGGTGGCGATGGGTATGCTCGGCTCGCGGTTGCCGTTGCGGTTGTCCTACCGGGCGACTGTCTTTCGCTATGAGCCGGAACATGTCGGCCGTGACCGAGAGCTCTTTCAAGTCGGAGCGGAGCTGATCGGAGCGGATGACTCGTCTGCAGATTGCGAAATCATCACGCTCATGATCGAAAGCCTGCGCCGGATCGGATTGTCTTCTTTCAAGATTTCACTCGGGCACGTCGGGTTTTTCAAAGGACTCCTAGTGCGCGCCGGATTGTCCACCGAAGGCCGGAAGCTGGCGGAGCAGGCCGCGGCCAGAAAGGACTTTCCGTGGCTCGGAGAAATTCTCTCACAAGAACGTGTAGGCAAGCGATCCACGCGCGCGATTTTAGATGCCCTGGAGCTGTGCGGAAAGGCGGAAGTGCTTGCGAAAGGGCGCGCCCTGGCCGGAGGCGAACGACCGCTGGTCCAAGCAGTAGACCGATTGGCCCAGGTCTACGACTCGCTCGGCGCGATGGGACTTCAGGATGTCGTTCTGCTGGATCTCGGAGAATTTCGAGAATTCGAGTATTATGATGGGATTGTCTTCGATGTCTTTACCGACGGCATTGGGATCGAGTTAGGGGGCGGCGGGCGCTACGACCGTTTGATCGGACGCTTCGGCCGGGATATGCCGTCCACCGGATTTGCCCTCAACGTCGATCGGATCTTCCGTGGGCTGAGCCTCGTCGACACCACACAGGCCATGACGTCGACGATCCTGGTTGTCGGCCCCGCGACGCTGACGAAGGAGCTCGTATCGGTCACTCGACAACTACGTCAGGCGGGCGTTCGAGTCATCCAACGAGCCGTTGCGCCCTCGACGTGCAATCTCATCGGCGCGGCCACCGAGGCCGGACTCGAAGCTGAAGTGCCTACCACCATCGTACTCGGTGCAGGCAAGAACCACCATGGACAGGTGACGGTACTCCAATATCAACAACATGAGCGTCATGGCAGAACCGGCGCTCCTCCTTGCAAGAAAACGATGTCGCTACAGGATCTTCTCGCAAGCCTGAGTGCAAAACCTGACGGTATGTCATGAAATCTTCGGGCGCCATCGATCTCTCGCAACCAAAACTCCCTCCACAGAATCTGGAAGCGGAACAATCCGTGCTTGGCGCCATTCTCCTGGATAACGCCGCCATGCCGAAGGCCATGGAACTGCTCGTCGAAGAAGATTTCTATCGGACGGCACACAAGCGAATTTACCAAGCCATGCTGGAATTGTCTGATACCGGCGAAGTGATCGATCAAATCACGTTGACTGAGCGGCTCAAGGCTCGCGGAGAGCTAGAGGCGATCGGGGGCGCCGCCTATCTCGCGGAACTCGTCCAGATCGTCCCGAGCTCGGCCAATATTCGGTACCACTGTAAGATCGTGCGCGACAAGGCCGTCGCCCGGCAGTTGATCAGCACCTCCACGGAAGTGTTGACCAGGGGGTATGAAGGGACCTCATCGATCGATGATCTTCTTGATTTTGCCGAACGATCCGTCTTCAGCATCGCGCAAGGCAAGCTTGAGCGCGCGTTTAGTCCGATCAGCCAGGTCATCAAAGAGAGCTTGGATGTCATCGATCAGCTCTCAAAGCGAAAGGAACACGTCACCGGCGTCCCGACCGGCTACTATGACCTCGACGACCTCACGGCAGGGCTTCAAGCCTCCGATTTAGTGGTGGTCGCCGGGCGGCCGAGCATGGGAAAGACGAGCCTGGCATTGGGATTTGCCACGCATGCCGCCATCCATGCCAACGCCGTGGTCGGCATTTTCAGCCTGGAAATGTCCAAGCCGCAGATCGTTCTCCGCATGCTCAGCTCGGAAGCGCGAGTGGACTCCCATGCGTTGCGAACCGGGAAGCTTCAAAAAGAAGATTGGTGGCGGTTGGCGGAAGCCGCGGGGCGGTTGGAACAAGCGCCGATCTTCATCGACGACACCGGCGGGATTACCGTTCAACAAATGCGAGGCAAGGCCCGCCGCCTCAAGGCTGAAAAGGGGCTCGATCTGCTCCTCGTGGATTACTTGCAGCTCATGCAAGGGCGCAGCGATTCCGAATCCCGCCAGCAGGAAATTTCCGATATCTCCCGCTCGTTGAAGGCCCTGGCCAAGGAACTCAATGTGCCGGTGGTCGCACTCTCGCAGTTGAGCCGGGCAGTCGAGGCGCGCAAACCGCCGATCCCCATGCTGGCGGACCTCCGCGAAAGCGGGGCAATTGAACAGGACGCCGATGTCGTCATGTTTATCTACCGGGAAGATGTCTACGATCAGAATTCCGAGCGCAAGGGGATCGCCGACATCATCGTGAGCAAACATCGAAACGGGCCCATCGGAAAACGAGAACTGTTTTTCCAAGACCGTTTTGCCAAATTTGAAAGCCTCGATCTGCGCGAGACGTAACCCGGTTTGCGCAACCTTTGAACACTCGGTATAATCCTTGGTGTTCTTCCGATAGCCCCATCCGAACGAAGACCGGTAAGGGCACCCCATGGCTTGGATTTCTCGACAGGCTGCACATACTCTCATTGTCCAGGGGATACGACTGACCATTCTCGTGGCGCCCTGTGTCTTGGTGGCGTGCGCGGCTGCGACTCCGCTCCAGCAACCGGCGTCTCCGCCTGCCTCGACTGCGCAGCATCCGGCGCAGGCCGCCCCGGAATCTGACGCTACCTATCATTTCATGATGGGACACCAAGCGGAGCTCGCTCAGGATCTTGATACGGCATTGAAGGAGTATCAAGCCGCCCTGAAAGCCGATCCCACATCGCATGAAGTCAAATCGAGACTGGCGGCCTTGCATTTCGCGCTCGGTGATATGATGAAAGCCGTCCAGTATGCCGAGGAGGTCGGACAGGGATTTGGCCAGGACCCTCAACTATTGACGCAGATGGCCGGTATCCTCGCCGGCGCGGGAAAGCCGGAAAACGCCCTTCAACTATTGGATCTCGCGATCGCACGCGACCCGGAGCGGGGAGAGTCGTACTTTCCAAAGGGCCTTATCTTACTCAATCAAAAACGACTCGTTGAAGCCGAACAGGCCGTTAAGAAAGGCTTGCGCCATACCGCGGACTCGCCGGTCGGCCATTACTATTTAGGTCGCATATCCATTGAAGCGGGACATCTTGACCAGGCCCTGTCCAGCTTTGATCGCGCGATCAGTGTGAACCCCTCGTTCGAGCCGGCGTATCTGGCTCAAGCGTCGGTCCATGAATCGCGTCAAGAAAAAGACAAGGCCATTGCCGTATTGAAACAATACCTCCTTCACGTGAACCCCAGAAACCGGGAGGTTCGGCAGCACCTGATCCAACTCTATATCACCACCAAGGACTATGCCGGCGGTCTTGCGGAGTTGAATCAGATGCTGGAAGACAACCCCGGCGATCTGGATGCCCAGTTGCGCATGGCGCTGATCTATGGAGAGCAAAAAGAATTTTCAAAAGCGATCGCTTTGTTGACCGACATCTTGAAGGCCAAACCGGCCGAACTCAAGGTGCGCGATTACCTTGGATACTTGTACGAGGAAAGCAAAGACGTTCCCAAGGCGTTGGAAACCTACCGCTACAATATCCACTTGGATCCACGATTCGCCGATAGTCACATTCATCTGGGCGTGCTCCTCTATCGGCTCAAACAGTTTCCCGAAGCCGTTACCCACTTGGATGAAGCCGTCCGTCTGATGCCGAAACAGCCTGAGCCGCACATTGTGTTGGGCTTGGCCCATCTGCAAAGCGAACAGTTCGACAAAGCATCGCAAGCGTTTCTTGAGGGGATTCAGCATCACCCCAAGAACGCCGATCTCCATTTCAATCTCGGCACGGTCTACGACAAGCTGAATCGATTTGACGACGTGGAACGCGCGATGGAAACCGCGCTGTCCCTCGACCCGCATCATGCCGATGCCTTGAACTATCTTGGGTATAGTTACGCGGAGCGGGGGGTCAAGATCGATCAGGCCCTGTCCCTCACAAAACGAGCGGTGGCGCTTAAACCGGAAAACGGGTACTACGTCGATAGCCTTGGCTGGGCGTTCTATAAGTCAGGCTTGCTCTCCGAAGCCCTCACCGAAATCAAGCGAGCCGTCTCGCTCGTCGGCGATGACCCCGTGATCTACGAGCATCTTGGAGACATTTACATGAGTCAGGAAAAACTCTCGGATGCGCGAGACGCCTGGCTCCGCTCGTTGGAGTTGGATCCCTCCAACGACAAGCTGCTGCAGCGCTTCCGCGAGCACGGCATGGCCAATCCGGCCTATGAAGACCGGATCCAGCAAGCCAAGCGGCGCGTCTCAGAGAAGACACAACCGCAGCAAGCCATGCCGTAATACTGTACCACCACGATTTCAGTATAGTTTTTTGCTTCTTGCTCAATAGCATATTGACTCCCGCGCTCGGAGTGATGCAGGAGTCCTGCTGTGGGCTGCCGCGTGATGAGCGCCATACGGAGGGCCTGCTCGGTTAACTCTCCGGTCAAGCGCAGGCCTATCGTCGTGCTGACCAGGGACTCCGCATTGAAATTTCTCGGAGAAGTGACCGTTACGCCTGACACCACCACCATCCGCGACATCCCATCAGAAGTCTACTTGAATGAATCGGATGAGATGCCGATGGCTTGCGCGTCCTCGCGTGGTGTCCGTCCCCATCATTAGCTAACTCAAGGGGTCAGGTCCCACGCGACACGCGAAGAAGGGGACCAGGACCCCTGGTTCAGAGACCGTGAGCCAGTGCCAATTCTCGGCAATCCAGAGCAGTTTATGGGAAGACCAAGAAGCTCCGCACCGGCCCAGCCTCCTCAGATTTTTCATAACTTGTTGCATTATCGAAGATCGCTGCTACGCTAGGTCTTGTCATTGACCGGCACCAAACCTGCTATAGGCACCGGTAGGCGGCAAGACAGGCGCCGCAGATTATCAACCAGGGCCGTCAGTGAACCATCAACAAGGAGGCAGTACGATGTTGAAGTCGCTTCGGAAACAAGAGGGTTTTACCCTCATCGAGTTGATGATCGTTGTGGCGATCATCGGGATCCTGGCGGCCATCGCCATTCCCAACTTCTTGACATATCAGATGAAGTCGCGGCAATCCGAGGCCAAGACGAATCTGCAGGCAATCAAGACATCAATGGTTTCATTTCAGGGGGAACAGGGTTGTTATATTGGAGTCCTTCCGGAGGTTGGTCAACCACTAGTTGCCGCCACAAAAACTATTCCGTGGCAGTGGGGTCTGGGTACCCCGGCAACTCCTCCTCCAGTCGCCTGGTGCTCAGGTGCTGCCCCTGTGACCACTGGAACTTTCAATGATATTGGTTTCCGAGCAACAGGTAACGTCAACTATCACTATGCAGTGGACTCAGTGGTGCTAGCCGGTGCGGGTGTCGCATTGACCTATCATCCGGCTGGTTTGGGTGGTGCCGCAGACTCCTGTGCAGCGGCCGGTGCTCCTGGTGCTGGTGGTGCTTCTGGTCTTGGCCCCGCTGGTGCCAACAACTTTTTTGCCCAGGCCAAGTCCAATTTGGATGGCGATGCCAATATCTCAACGTGGGTTTCCGCGGTTGATCATGGCGCAGCCGATTGTACCACTGGCGTTTACTAAACGCAGAGACATACTGGTGTGCGCTAGCCTAGCCCGTCTGGTAAACCCAGCGGGCTAGGCCGTTTCTTAAGACGACGGTTTTTATCCATGACCGCCCTGCCCCTAGCTGAACAACCTTCACGCACGTTGATGAGTGGATGGATCAAGGCCGGTTTCATCGTCGCTGGCTCAATCCTTTGTTTTGTGCTCGTCATCCAACTCCAACGGAATCTTGATTACCGTGCAGACCGAAGCATCACCCAGATCGAAGAATTGGCCCAGTTGCCTCGCGGAGAATATCTGAAGCCGGCCCTTCTCGGATACCACCACCTCGGAGCAGATGTCCTATGGCTTCGCTTGCTGCAGGTGCTTGGCAGCAAAGGAAACACCGCGGATGAATATGAATGGATTTATCATGCCATGGATGTCGTCACGACCCTGGATCCGCAGTATGACTACGTCTATTACGTCGGCGGTGTAGTACTAACCAATCTGGCCAATCGAGTTGATCTGAGCAACCGCCTGCTCGAAAAAGGATTCATGGAAAATCCTACTGTTTGGAATATCCCTTTTTTGCTTGGCTACAATCACTATTTTATTCTCGGGGATGTGGCAAAAGCCGCTGAATACATCGCTGCCGCAGCGCGACTACCGGGCGGGCCGGCTTATTTGCCAGGGCTAGCAACCCGCATGTATGCAGAGGCCAACAACCCTGATACTGCGCTCCAATTTCTTGAGACGCTGTGGCGGCAGACTCAAGACGCCGGAATGCGCGAAGTTCTGGAAAAACGCGCAAAAGAAGTCATGATTGAACGAGATATTCGGGCTCTTGAATCAGCAGCACAACAGTATAAAGAAAAACACAGGCGCCTTCCGGACAGCTTACAGGAGTTAGTATCCGATAGGATTTTAGATCAGATACCGCCAGAGCCATTCGGCGGTTCGTACCAACTCAATGCCCAAACAGGGCAGGTCACGAGCAGCACCCGCCCCACTCGGTTGAAAGTGTTTCGCCTTGATGTGGAGGGCAGCATTTAGTTACGGGATTTCTCTATGCATGTCGCGTGTGAACAGGTCGTAAGAATCGATCACTTGTCGAAGGTCTTTCGCGTCGGTTTCTGGGGTCGTCGCGTGACAGCCGTTGATGACTTGTCGCTTGATGTCCAGCGTGGAGAGATCTATGGATTCCTCGGGCCAAACGGCGCTGGGAAGACCACCACGATCAAGATGCTGATGGGGCTCATCTATCCCAGCTCAGGAACCGCGAGTCTTTTTGGACGGCCGATCGGCGACCAGGCTGCCAAAGCACAAGTCGGATTTCTCCCCGAATCACCATACTTCTACGACTATCTGACCAGTCGTGAGTTTCTACGATTTTACGGGCATCTCTTCAGTCTCTTCGGATCGTCGCTTGAAAAACGCATCGATGAATTATTGGAACTCGTCGGCATGACGCACGCGCGTGATCTGCAATTACGAAAGTTCTCAAAAGGCATGTTACAGCGGGTCGGTATCGCCCAGGCCATGATCAATGATCCGGAGCTCGTGATTTTGGATGAGCCGATGTCCGGACTGGACCCGATCGGGCGCAAAGAGGTCCGCGATCTGATCCTCCGTCTCAAGGAATCCGGCAAAACCGTGATGTTCAGTTCACACATCCTGCATGATGCCGAGGTGCTCTGTGATCGTGTCGCCATGATTATGAAAGGACGGCTGGTCGCCTGCGGCCCTGTGTCGGAATTGATTGCAGGGGACACGACTCATGAAGTGGAAATGGTGATCGACCGACTGCTTCCGGACGCGCTCGAGCGGATCAAGCCGTTGGCGAGCAAAGTCGTGCTTCAAGGGGAGCGGGTCATGGCTGTGCTGACCACGCAGCAGGACGTCGATCACGCGCTCGATGTGATCCGGTCGGCCAAGGCGAAGCTGGTGGCGCTGACGCCGCACAAAACGTCGCTCGAAGATCTCTTTATTCGCAAAGCCAACAGCGCACAGTCGGCGGTGGAGGCGCGTGTCAGATGAAGGTATTCTCAATTGCTTTCAATACGTTTCGTGAAAATCTTCGAGATAAACTTTTATATAATCTCTTGATCTTTGCCCTCCTGATGATCGGAAGTTCGCTGATCTTGATGCGATTGACGCTGGGAGAATTTCATCGCTTGATCTTGGATATCGGACTCGGCAGTATCAATTTTTTTGGCGTGCTGATCGCCATCTTTGTCGGCATCGGTTTGGTGAGTAAGGAAATCGAAAAGAAAACCATCTACACCATCGTCTCGAAGCCGGTTGCGCGCTTCCAGTTCTTGCTGGGAAAATATCTGGGGCTCAGTCTGACGCTCGTCATCAATACTGCCATCATGGCGGCTGGACTATTGGCCGTGCTGTATTTTCAAGACGTGCCTGTCCATAGCGTCCTGTTCAAGGCACTTAGCATGATCATGCTGGAGTTCATGGTCATCACGGCAGTGGCGCTCCTTTTTTCCACCTTCTCAAGCGCGACGCTTAGCGCCATCTTCACACTGGCCATTTATGTGATCGGCCATTTGACTCCAGATTTGAAAGCGTTTGGCCAAAAGATGGAAGGTGTAGGACGGACGGTGCTCGAGGGAATGTATTACATCTTACCGAACCTGAATCGATTCAATTTAAAGGGTCATGTGACTCATCAACTCGACGTGCCGACCGGTGATCTCTTGATGATCGCTGCCTATGGAATAGCCTACACGGCCTTCCTTCTGATGCTCGCCTCTGTCATCTTCCAACGGCGCGACTTCCGGTAGCAGAAGATCGAACAAAGGACAGCCACCAGTCGTAGACGCACAGAAGGGTGTCAGTTCACTCAGCTTGTAACGGCGCCTTCCGATGCGGAAGACACATGCCTCGCGTATTTTCCCATTACCCCGGTGGTATAGCGCGGAGTAGGGGACTTGACCTTCTTGAGTCGAGCGCGAATGTCCCTCTGCGAGATCGCCACATCAAGCCGACGCTTGACGATATCAAAGGTAATGACGTCTCCATTTTTGACTGCCGCGATCGGTCCACCCTTGACCGCTTCAGGAGCGACATGGCCGGCCATCAACCCATGCGTTGCGCCGGAGAAACGGCCGTCAGTGAGCAAGGCCACGGAGTCGCCGAGTCCGGCTCCCACGATCGCCGCCGTCACGCCCAACATCTCACGCATACCAGGCCCACCGGACGGGCCTTCGTATCGAATGACGACGACGTCGCCTGGCTTGATCTGACCAGCCTTGACCGCCACAAACGCATCTTCTTCTCGATCATAGACTTTCGCCGGCCCTTGAAACTTCGTCATCGAATGGCCGGCTACCTTCACCACGCAGCCTTCCGGCGCTAAATTTCCCTTCAGAATCACAAGCCCGCCCGTCGGCTTGATGGGGTGGGTGAGGGGACGCAGAACTTGCTGGCCAGGAGTTTCAACGGCGGCGGAGGCTTCTTCACCGATGGTTCGTCCCGTCACCGTTGGTTGATTGCCATGCAGAAGTCCGGCATCAAGTAATCGTTTTGCGACCAAGGTCGTGCCGCCTGCAGCAAAGAGATCCGCAGCGACATAGCGTCCTCCCGGTTTGAGATCCGCAAGGAGGGGCACTTTCCGATTGATCTTGTCAAAATCATCGATACTCAACTTGACTCCGGATTCGCGAGCGATCGCGAGCAAATGCAGGACGGCATTGGTCGACCCTCCGGTGGTGGCGACTGCGGCAATGGCGTTCTCCAGGGATTTCCGTGTGATGATTTGACGCGGACGGAGATTTTGCCTCACAAGATCCATCACCATCTGGCCGCATTCAAATGCCACATCGTCTTTTCGGCCATCCATGGCCGGTACACCATTACGTCCCATCGGGGAAATGCCGAGGAACTCAAAGGCAATGGCCATCGTATTCGCGGTAAACTGCCCTCCACAGGCTCCGGGCCCAGGACAGGCATGATCCTCCAGATCTTTCAACTCTGCATCGGTCATCTTTCCCGACGCGTGTTTGCCGACCGCTTCAAAGACATCTTGAATGGTCACATCATGTCCCTGAAATCGGCCCGGCATAATGGAACCGCCGTACAGCATGACCGATGGAAGGTTCAACCGCGCAAGCGCCATGACGGTGCCAGGAATCGTCTTGTCACAACCGGACAGCGCGACGACGGCATCGAACATGTGCCCACGCGCGACGAGCTCAATCGAATCGGCGATGACCTCTCGGCTGATCAGGGACGCTTTCATGCCTTCCGTCCCCATCGAGATCCCATCCGACACGGCGATGGTGTTGTATTCAATCGGAGTTCCACCGGCTGCTCGGATGCCGGCCTTCACTCGTTCGGAAAGCCGTCGCAAATGAAAGTTGCAGGGCATCACCTCGATCCATGTGTTGGCGACACCGACGAGCGGTTTGGAGAGGTCGTCGTCCGTAAACCCCACGGCTTTCAACATGGCCCTCGCTGGCGCGCGCCCTGGACCGATCAATAAATCGTGGCTCTGAAGCTTCACTTCATCTTTTTTACGCATGGTGTGTGGTACTCGGATTTATTCGACGGACATCGTGGTTGGTGGCGTAGGGGACGTGACGGATTCATGTGGGTTCTGACCGTGTGGGCTCATCCCATGGGGATTCCCTCCAGGCGAACTTCCTCCATGCGGATACGCACCGTACGGCATTCCCCCGCCATGATGAGATCCTGCCCCTTTGTGCTGCTGCATCACTTTGTCATGTTCGGACTTTTCCTTCTCACGTTGTTCGGGCGTCAATACCGCCATCACATCGCGTCTCATCTTAATGGAGGTCATGCGTAGCCCGACTTGCAGGTCTTTGCTCTGCCTTAACTTCGCTTCAATCGCGCTCAGATCGCTTTTTTCGTCGTCCGTCAATGCTTTCAATTCACGTTCGGCAATTTCAATCTCGGCCTCGGTCTTGATGCGAATACGGTCCAGGTTCAGTTGCATGTCTTTGAGCTTGGCCACTTGATCGGCCGTGAGCCCGATGTTTTGTTCGTGCTTGAGAAGATGGCGGATGAGATGGCCCGTTCCGCTGTGCGTTGCGCCTTTGCCATAGCCATGTCCTCCTCCGACGCCGTACCCACTTCCAGCATGGCCATAGCCCGGGTTATTCGCCAGGGAGTCGGGGATGCCCGACATCAGCAGGCCGACCGAAGCCATCACGATGACAGCTGCCGTCTTGGCTACAGATTTCATGTAATCCTCCTTGGTTGAAGCGCCTTGGTCAAAAGCTTGCCACAGTGCGCGACGCAACGCAAGCAAGCGTGCTCGACTCACGTCCCATGATCAGCGGCGCCGAGCGGAAGAGAGAAGGTCCATGCGTGGGTCGGGATGTCGTTGTCTGCTGAGCCGTTCGTATAGACCCCGTTCCTCTTCGCTCACGACCGTCGGCATCACGATTTGTAGGCTCAAAAAAAGATCTCCGTTGCCGCCTGTCGCGGACGGGAGACCTTTTCCCTTCAGCCGTAGCCGGCTGTCGGCTTTGCTGCCGGCCGGCACTTTGACCTTCACCGGTTCAGTCAAGGTTGGAGCGGTCACTTCCGCTCCAAGCGCGGCTTCCCATGGATAGACCGGAAGGGTGGCATGCAAGTCCGACCCTTGTTGACGAAAGATCGGATCAGGCAGAACGGCGACATGAAGATACAAGTCGCCCCGCTTCCCGCCATACGCTCCAGGTTGCCCCTTGCCGGCAACCCTGACGCGAGTGCCGTCTTGAACTCCCGCGGGGATCCTTACTTCGATCGTCTTGTGTTCCATCATCGTCCCGGTTCCCTGACAGGTCGTGCAGGATCGGCTTCGCACACGCCCGCTCCCGACGCAAGTCGAACAGGTCTGCGGTTCACGGAGATTCACGCGCTTCGTCACACCCGTCAGAACTTCGCGCAGGGCGAGCTGAACATCGGTCTCGAGATCGTCCCCTGTTGTGCCAAGATCATCATGTTGGCCGGTCCTGCGCCCACGGTTCCCAAAGAGATTCTCAAAAAAATCAGAAACGTGATCGCTCCCGGTCGTGCCCTGGCCACTGGAGTCTTGTTCGAACCCCCAAGGACCGCTAAACCCTCCGGTCCGGCTCTGTTGACGAGCTTGATTGAATGCTTGCGCGTGCTCCCACTCTGTTCCATACTGATCGTATTTCTTACGCTTGTCGGGATCGGAAAGCACTTCCTGCGCTTCATTCAGTTCCTTAAACTTCTTCTCCATCTCAGCCTTCTTGGCGCCGGCATGGAGGTCGGGATGATATTGACGAGCTAAACGGCGAAAGGCCTTCTTAATGTCGTCGGCGGACGCAGTTCGAGGAACACCGAGAATCTGGTAGTAATCGCGTGGGGCCGTCGCCATAGAGAATATTCACTGTCCGATTGGCTAAAAAATAGAACCCTGACCGAGACGGGATGAGCTTACGGAGTGTCGAAACGGTTTGCAAGGGCCGAGTGGGTCTAATGAGGCGTCGAGGTCTTCGCGCGAGCCATCAACTTGCAGTAGGAGCAGGTATCCGCCGTGGTCGGTTGGCCGCAGAGGGAACAGGGATGCAGGGTGGATCGGTCTTTGTCCATAATACTTGCCGCCGTCTCATTATTTCGATGTCGCTCAAGAAAACCCCAGTAAAACATTTGCTTGGTACCGGGAGATTCGGTTTCCAATCGGTTCAAGACTTCTTTATAGAGGAGGGTGCGGGCCCCCTGCGCCATAGGGCATTCCTCGACGACGTACTCGATTCGATTCAAGACGCAATAGGCCGCCAATTCGCGTTCGGTCAGGCGATACAACGGTTTCACCTTTTTGGCGAATCCATCCAGAGAAGCGGGGAGGCTGGGGCCTTGCTTCTCAAGATACTCCTGCTGCCAGTGAAGCATGTTGCCGAGGAGTCGAGCCGCTTCATCATCCAAGTTGTGTCCGGTTGCCATGACGTCGTAGTCATGTTGGATGGCGGCATGGTTAAAACGATACCGTTTGATCGTCCCGCAGGTCGAACAGGTCGGGCGATGGACCATCATCGCGAGTTCGCGGATACCTGCCCCTTCTTCACGCTCCACGGTATGGACATGCATCACCGCGCCGTACGGCGCAGCCACGGTTTCGGCAAAATGAACGACTTTTTTCTGAGACAACTCGGAATAGCCGCCAATCCCAAGGTTCACATACAACGCGTCCACCTTATAACCCAACTTCAGCAAAAGATCCCACAAGGCCAAACTATCCTTCCCGCCTGACACAGCGACAAGAATGCGATCCTTGCGACTAAACATCTCGTGAGACTTAATCGCTTTTACAACTTGGTCTTGCACGAAAATATTAAAGCATCCCTTGCAAAATGCGGCATTGTGCCGAGGCAACTTTATCACCGCCTTGGTCTTACATTTCGTGCAATTCATAGCAGTCGATCATACGAGGAGGGTGAGGGTGATTGCAAATGACGATGAGTCGACTCGCGAGTCGTGGTGCCGAGTCGTGGTGCATTGTGCGCTGGGAATTTCCATCCGACCTGTAATCATAAATTTCTTGAGCGATTGACGGTAGAGGGACAATCCGTTATGAACAAGAGAAGATTCGAGCCGGTCCTGCAGGCCACGGCTGCCGGACAAAACAAACAGTTGACATAATATTTCTTATCAGAACATGACGTTCGAATTGATTAGCCGCGTTCATAAAGAGATCTCGATCACCGGTCATGCGCTATACGAAACCGTGCTGGCCGTCTCTGAGCTGGTGAATAGGAAAGTTCAAATTATCCGTCTGCACAGGCAAGCTTCGACATTGCTCAAAAAAATTGATGAGATCCCAGGCAGGCTCGGACAGCAGATCGTGGCCCAGGTTTCCGGTCGACTTCTCGACAAGCCTTCACCCGATTCGGGTGTCGGGACGATCGACGAGACACTGACCGACGCTATTGCTCAAGTTCGCCAGCTAAAAACATTCCTCGTCCGTGTCGATGCACAAATTCGCGAACTCAAACTTGAAGTTATTCATGAAGATCTGCTTGCGTTCCAGCGTGACCTGACGCTTCGGTCTGGCGGTATCGAGCGGATTACCGTAACTCGCGGCGCTCCGGCAGCACATGAACCATTGAGTGAGCTTCCCCACTCTGCTGCCGCACATGTCGCCACAGTCCTCCGCGGTCCTTTTGTCTTGGCTCCCAACCAAGATCTTCTCCTGCGACCCGGTGATATCGTCATCCTGATCGGCGCTCAAGCAGAGCTGGACAAACTCACGGTATGGTTCACCGGCCAACGAGGCCGAACGCCTTCCATGACAAGATCTGCATAGCGGGCAGTAGGCAGACTCACGGCGATCGGATACAATAGCGGTCAATGACCATGATCTCATTCCCTTCGATGCATGTTCGGCGATTTCTATTCGCTGCCGCTTCACTTCTGCTTTCTTTCAGCGTAGAGACCGGGCACACTGAAGCACGTTCCCCTGATTCACCAGGAATTCGCATACTCGAAGAGATTGAAGCCGTCATTACCGAGTTGGCGGAAGAGACCAAACATTCCGTCGTCAATCTCTTTCCCATCACTGGTGGCGGCAGATCTCGTGGGGGCCCAAGCGAGCGCATGCCGAACGCATCAGGCTCCGGCTCGGGGCTGATCGTCGACGGTGACGGTCATATCGTGACGAACAACCATGTCGTCGGCGATGCCACGGAGGTAGAAGTGCGGCTCTCGGACAAGACAAAGCTCATTGCTCGCGTGATCGGCAAAGATCCGGACACGGACCTGGCGCTGCTTAAAGTCTCGGCCGATCGTCCGCTGACCAGCGCGCGGTTCGGGGATTCAACAACCGTCAAGGTGGGCCAATGGGTACTGGCCGTCGGCAATCCCTTCGGGCTGGACCAAACGGTGACGCTTGGCGTGGTCAGCGGCATTGGACGCGAAAATATCAATCTCTCGCGCTATGAAAACTTCATTCAGACCGACGCCTCCATCAACCCGGGCAATTCCGGAGGCCCACTGTTTAACCTTCGTGGCGAAGTGATCGGCATCAATACGGCGATCATCAATTTCGCGCAAGGGATCGGCTTTGCGATCCCATCAAATATGGCCAAACAGGTCATTGAACAACTACTCCTCAAAGGAAAGGTCGTGCGAGGGTGGCTCGGCGTCGGCATCCAACCCTTGACCGCCGAGTTGGCCAAGAAATTCGGCGTGACTGAAGGCGGAGGTGTGCTGGTCAATGAAGTATTTGAGAAAGATCCTGCGGCTCTCGCCGGGATTCAGCCCGGTGATGTCATCATTCGAATCAATGGCGTCGTGGTCGATTCGCCCAACAAGCTCTCTCGCCTGATCGGCACCCTCGATCCCGGCGCAACGTCTCAGATCGAGGTTGTTCGAGATCTGAAGCACCTCCTTCTCAATGTTCCGCTTACCGAACGACCTGATAGTCCGGTTCTGGCATCCATCCATCAGATCGAGAAGTTGGAGAGAAAACTTGGTCTCGAGGTTCAAGATTCGACGACAGGTCTCGTGGAAAGGTTCAGACTCCGTCAGTCAAATGGCGTGGTCATCACACAGGTCGAGCCGAACAGCCTGGCGCAAGCCGAAGGGCTTCGGGAAGGCGACCTCATCATAGAGGTCAACCGGCTAGAGGTGTCTTCCTTGCAAGAATTTACGTCGACGATTGCTCAATCTCGACGAGGTGATGCCGTCTTGCTTCGCGTGCTCCGAGAAAACCGTGCGTTTTATGTCGTACTCAAGCCGCTCGACTGACCTTTTCAGTGACTGACGGCGACGTGATGCCGCTCGGCCTTCTGCCGTTCGATAATCTTCACGGTCAGCTCTCGGGGCACTTCGTCGTAATGATCAAATTCCATGGCATAACTGGCCCGTCCCCCGGTCACGGCATTGAGGGCCGTCGCATATCTGAGCAATTCCGCGAGCGGCACCATGGCCGTGATCCGTTCCATGTGGTCTATGGCATTGACGGAGACAATCCGTCCACGACGAGCGTTCACATCTCCCATCACAGCTCCGACCGCGTCGGTCGGACTCTCGATATCGACCCTCATGACCGGTTCAAGGAGCACCGGATGGGCTGCTTCCATCGCTTTCTTGAACGCCATGGCTCCGGCGATCTTAAACGACATCTCCGATGAATCGACTACGTGGTACGAGCCGTCGTACACCGTCACCATTACATCGACGACCGGCTCTCCGCATAACGACCCCTCATGCAACGCTTCAAGCACACCCTTTTCCACGGCAGGGATGAAGTTTCGGGGGATGGCTCCTCCGACAATGCGATTATCGAACACGAACCCACTCCCACGGGCCAGCGGGGCCACCTCAAGCCAACAATCGCCGTATTGTCCATGGCCGCCGGTCTGCCTCTTGTACTTCCCTTGTGCCTGTGACTTGGCTTTGATCGTCTCTCGGTACGGTATCTTCGGCAAATGCAGCGTGACTTCGGCTCCGAATTTGCGCTGCAATTTCTCCAAAGCCAGATCGATGTGAAATTGTCCCATCCCGCTGAGCACCATTTCCTTGGTTTCAGCATTGCGCGTAAACCCAAGGGTCGGATCCTCTTCGATCAGCTTGTGGAGGCCCAGGCTGACCTTATCGATTTCCGCCTTTGATTTCGCATTGATCGCGAACGACAGGATCGGCTTCGGCATCCCAAGCGGCGGATAACAGACGGGAGCGTTCTCCTGGCACAACGTGTCCCCGGTCTGCGTGTCTTTGAGTTTCCCGATGGCCACGATGTCTCCGGCTTTAGCGGAGACAACCGTCACGTGACGCTTGCCCAGTACGTGGTAGAAATGGCCGAGCTTCTCCCGCACCTGTCGCGACGAATTCCACACCATCGCATCAGCCTGAGCCGTTCCCGACAGCACACGATAATAGGAAAGTCGTCCGACGAACGGATCGATGAGGGTCTTAAAGACATATCCTGAAAAGGGCTCTTCGGCACTCCCCTTTCGCTCGCATGGTTCGTTCGTTTCAGGGTGAGTCCCGCGCCATGGATGATCCACACCACGCTCTCGTGGCGAAGGTAGCAACATCACAATGGCGTTCAAGAGCGACCAGACTCCCACATTCTGAACGGCGGACCCGGCATAAGCCGGAAGCAATCGCCTCGTGTGGATCCCGCGTCGCAGACCGTCCAAGAGTTCTTCTTGTGTCAAATGACCTTGAGAGATGTACCGCTCCAGGAAGGGCTCATCAGTCTCAGCCACCGCCTCCATCAGACGTTTGCGAGCTTCCCTTGCATACTCCTGCTGATCGTCCTCAAGCGCCTGCTGTTCGACTTTGGGCGACCTCGGTCCCGAACGAACAATGCGCTCAAGGCTGACGTCAAGCACTCCGTCGAGGCCCTCCCCTCGATAAACCGGCATCGTTAACGCAATGGGAACTGAACCCACGTGTTGGCGGCAGGTTTCCAGTGTGGACTCAAAGGATATGTCTGTCTTATCCAGGCTATTCACGAACAAGAGACAGGGCAGATCCGATTCGTGAATCTTCAACCAGAGCCTGGCCAGCTCGGTTCTCACTCCGCTGCTTCCTCCTACGACGACAATGACCGCATCGACGGCGCGCAGAGCAGCCATTGGTTCGCCAAGAAGATCGAGGGCGCCCGGAGGATCGATCATATTGATGTTGGTCCGACTCCAGCTGAATTGGAGAAGGCTGGTACTGGTCGACGTGCGATGGCGAAGTGCTTCCGGTTCGAAATCCGAGACGGTCGTTCCCTCCGTCACGGAACCCATGGAAGGAATCACTCCACCGACGTATAACAAGGCCTCGCAAAGAGACGTTTTCCCGGCCCCGACGCTGGATACGATCGCCACATTTCTGATGGGCTCCTCACGGGTGGTTTCCATGGCATGCCCTCCGGTTGAGAAGAGTGGGTTAGTTCATCGACTGCCTCACATTGAAAAGGCGTGACCGCCGGCCCATTTTTTCCTTACAGACCTTACTGATCGTCTCGCTGTGGCGCCAACCATCCCTCGTCGGCGAAACTCATGTACCGACCGTCGCCGATGATGAGATGGTCTAATACTCGGATCCCCAAGACTCCCCCAGCCGCTACCAATCGATCGGTCAGTCGTCGATCCTCCAGACTGGGAGTGGGATCTCCGCTTGGATGATTATGGAGAAAAATGACGGCAGCCGCAGATTCGCGTACGGCAAGCGCAAAGACTTCTCGTGGATGAACGATGCTGAGCGTCAGACTCCCTTCGGAAACCGTCGCTTCTTTGACGACCGTGTTCTTGGCATCGAGCAGCACCACCTTGAAGAGCTCATGTTTCACATCACGGAGAACAGGGTGGAAATGTTTGAAGAGATCGGCGCTCGATGAAATGCGCGTCCCCGTCGAAAGCGGAACCGCCAGAGACCGTCTTCCCAATGCCAAAGCTGCCTTAAGCTGGGCCGCCTTTGCAGGACCGACTCCGGGTATGGCACAAAGTTCTTCGATACCACATGCCGCGAGTCCGCCTAAGCCCCCCGTTCGACCAAGGAGTTCAATGGCCACTTGTACGGCAGAAGAATCACGTCGCCCGGTCCTTAATAGAATGGCAAGAAGCTGCGCATCGGACAGGGCTTCCGGGCCTTTTGCAAGGAGGCGCTCACGAGGACGCTCCGTTTCTGGCCAGTGGGCAATACCTTTCATCTGACCCTTCACATCCGCCATACATCCCATGCCTGGACAAAAAATTGACGGACCGGACGCTTTTGTACCGTCAAAAAAGCCGAAATTGCTGATCCAAGATAAATACGTAACTCATAACCAATTGAAAACACAGCATGTGACAAATTGGTGCGGCTCTTGCTTGTGTTCGCCCGCAGCAATGCACGTCGCCACCCCGGGAGGACTCAATGGAATGTCCGAAGTGTAAGGGTATGATGATGTTGGAACGCTTTTCAGATTTTTTTCTCGTCTTCTATGCATGGAAATGCATTAATTGCGGAGCGATTATCGACCGCACGATTTCCAACAATCGCAGAAAAAGCCTCGCGGCTCGAGAATCTCACACGGTCGCTACTCGCTAGATTGCTCTCTGTTTCAGGCTCGGCTTCCGATCTCGCAAAGGAAACAGTCGGCTGTTTGGGCGCTGTCCTTCCTTACTCACGCGCGCAACACTGACCGAATTATAGTCCTCTAGATCGGCACGGTCAAAAGAGGATCAAGTCCCCTTCCAGACGTTCGCGACTCATTATCACACCCATGTCGTGACCCCGCCGACCTTCATCCAGAGCTACATTCCTTGACCCTCACAAAAACGCTATGTTAGTGTACTTTGCTGAAGATAATGATGGGTAGTATGCGTGTGATCGCAGGTACCAATAAAGGTCGGCGACTCTACACCCCTCGGGCGCACCATCTTCGTCCAACTTCGGATCGGGTTCGAGAAGCCCTGTTTTCAATTCTTGGGAATCGACTGATGAAGAGTCGAGTGTTAGACCTCTATGCCGGAACGGGCGCCGTGGGAATAGAAGCCCTGAGCCGGGGAGCAACACATGTCACCTCAGTAGAATCCGACAGAGAGGCGTTGGAACTCCTTCGGCGGAATATGCAGATTTGTCACGTCGGTGACAAGATCACGACGCGGGCTCAGGCAGTCGAATGGTTTCTCCGCAACTCTGACCAGTGGGATGCTCCGTACGATATTGTCTTTGCCGACCCACCGTATTCGGATGCTGAAGAATGTGCCTCATTGCTTTCCGAGCCACAGTCCCAGGATCTCTTTAACGCCGACGCGTGGCTGGTGATCGAGCACGCCACACGAACCACCTTATCCCGGTCGATAGGACGCGCACAGTTTCTGCGCCGGTATCGATACGGAGATACGACCCTTTCCGTCTATTCCAGTTCCGACGCTATGCGACCATGAAGACCGGCATCTACCCCGGCACATTCGATCCCATTACCCATGGCCACACGGATATTATTACGCGTAGCCTTCGCGTGTTTGATAAGGTGATCGTTGCCGTGGCTCCAAACCCGTCTAAACATCCGCTCTTCAATCTAGCGGAACGCCTTGCTATGGTGCGGCTGGTGATGAAAGATCTCGATCAAGTCGATGTCACGCCGTTTGAGGGATTATTAGTGGATTATGTTGAGCGATCAGGCGCCCATGCGATCATCCGAGGGTTGCGCGCTATTTCAGACTTTGAACATGAATTTCAGATGGCGCTCATCAATCGCAAACTTGCCGAAACGGTGGAGACGGTTTTTTTAATGCCCAGCGAGGAATATTCCTATCTCTCTTCGACCATCATCAAGGAAGTCGCGCGCCACGGGGGAAACTTGAAGGAATTTCTCCACCCGGACGTTGCGCGCCGCCTCGAAGACCGTATTCGGAGTCTCAAGCCATGAAGCTCGCTGCCCGTGTCGGCCGTATTACACCGTCCCCTACACTTGCGATGGCTGCCAAGGCAAAAGCCATGGCAGCGCAAGGGTTGGACGTCATCGACTTTTCAGCAGGCGAACCCGACTTTGACACGCCGACGCCTGTCAAGGCTGCAGCTGAAGAAGCGATTCGCGCTGGATTTACCAAATACACCCCCTCTTCAGGAATCGACGAGTTGCGTGGAGCCATCACAGAGAAGCTCCAAGCCGAACTCGGAGTGTGCTATCAAAAGTCTCAGATCCTCGTTTCTTGCGGAGCCAAACACTCGCTGTACAATCTGGCTGAGGCCCTCCTCGAAGCGGGCGATGAGATCATCATTCCAATCCCGTACTGGGTATCCTACTCCGATCAGGCCCTCTTAAACGATGCGACGCCGGTTTTTCTTGAAACGACCGAAGAACAAGCGTACGCGGTCCATCCGGCCGCCCTGGAACGGCTCATCACGCCTCGCACCAGAGCCATCATCGTGAACAGTCCCTGTAACCCGACCGGAGCGACTTATGATCGGGCGACGCTGGAAGAGATCGCGTCGGTCGCCGTGCGGCATAATCTGCTCGTGATTTCCGACGAAATCTATGAAAAGATACTTTATGATGGGGCTGCCCACATCAGCATCGCCTCGCTTGGACCGGAGATCGCCGCTCGAACCGTTATTATCAATGGCGTCTCAAAGGCCTATGCCATGACCGGATGGCGGATCGGATATGCGGCCGGCCCTCAGGAACTGATTACGGCGATGGCCAACATTCAGAGCCAGAGCACATCGAATCCCTGTTCCATCGCCCAAAAAGCGGCCGTGGCTGCATTGCGGCTTGGAGAGCCGTTCACCATCAAGATGGTGGAGGAATTTTCCCGCCGCCGGAACACGATCGTACATGGATTGAACAGGATTCCTGGTGTGTCTTGCCGGATGCCACGCGGCGCATTTTATGCGTTTCCAAATATCAAAGGAGTATTGGGAAAGCAGGGACCGTCAGGTATGCTACAGACTCCGAACGATGTGGCTCAGTATCTGCTGGAGGAAGCCCGCATTGCGGTGGTACCTGGTGAGCCGTTCGGCAGTAAAGAACATCTGCGGCTATCGTATGCAACCAGTATGACAAGTATTACCAGAGGTCTTGAACGCCTCGAACAGGCATTGGGTCAACTCAAGTGAGCGGTAGCTACACTTCATGAAAGGCCAACGGATAAAGGAGGAAAGCCGTGCCGATTTACGAATATCAGTGTGAGGGTTGTGCTTATCGCTTTGAAGTGAAACAGAGCATGAAAGACGATCCCCTCACGACGTGCGAACGATGTGGAAAGTCCGTGCGACGCCTGATTTCCTCGCCGGGAATCATGTTCAAAGGAAGCGGTTGGTACGTGACCGACTACTCGGACAAGCTGAAACCTCCATCAAGTACCGGGAGTGAGCCTGCCGGAGCAGGCACCGGTGAGAAGAAAGAAACCTCACCATCCTCCGCTGCGCCAAGTACGACTCCCTCCACTCCCGCAGCAGCGCCTGCAAAGGCGTCAACCGGTCCATCACCTGCGGCTTCGAACACTGCGACGCCCTCCTCTTCGACGTCCTCTTCATCGTAAGCTCTCACATCGGGCTATCGTACGCCAACTTCCTTCGAAGCAGATTGTTTTGTGGGTGGCGCCTTGAGGATACTCTTCGGCGCCGCCTTCGTAGAAGACTTCCCCGTCGATCTCATGGCCGTCTTCCGATCAGCTGTTTTAGAAGACATCGACTTCATGGCTTTTATGCGAACCGCATCCAACTGTTTCTGGAGACTCATGATCATCACGGTTTTTTCACGATTGATCCGACTCAGTTCCTCCACCTGCCCCTGAAGCTCTTGCTTGACCTTCGACAAGTCTGAGACTTGCCCTTGTAGATGAGCCTTTTCCATCGCCAGCGATTGCGTTTCCGTCCGCATCTGCTCGATCTGAGCATGTAAAGCCGGCGGCCAATAGTCACACCCCACGAGACTCAGTATGACACCAAGACCGAACACCGTGGAACATCCCTCAATCCAATGACTGCGCATCCTCATCACCCCCACACTCCCCTCTCATCGGTATGGATCGAAACAGGCGGCAGCTTCGGCAAACGGGTCTTGCACCTGTTCGCTCGTCAATCGAATGAACGTATGATAACAGATCGAATACGATTGACAGTGTAGAAGATCGGCTCCGACTATTCGGATCTAGCGCTGGTGGAGACTCAACGACTGCGCGAACGAGACGGAACATCGTGTACTGGGAGCGCGACCCGCCAAAAGAAGCGATTCAATGCGCGGATCGGAGCAGCCTTACGCCTTGAGCGCCCGATGCGCAATATCCGTGCGGAAATGGCACCCTTCGAAGGAGATTGTGCTCACGACTCGATAGGCTTCACGCTGGGCATCCGAGAGAGTTGGTGCTCGACCGACAATACCGAGCACCCGACCGCCGGCCGTAACGATTTCGTTCCCTCGCTGAGTCGTGCCAGCATGAAACACCATAGAGGTCGATGCCGTAGAAGCGGCCGGAGAAAGACCTCGAATCGCCACCCCCTGCCGGTAGGAACCAGGATAGCCTCCTGAAGCCATCACGACACACACTGCGGCATCTCGATTCCATTCCACCTTGAGTTGATCCAACCGATGTTCAACCACCGCGTCGAGCACATCAAGAAGATCGGTCTTGAGCAGCGGCAGCACAACCTGCGTTTCAGGATCGCCCATCCGCGCATTGAACTCCAACACATACGGCGTTCCCCTGACCACCATCAGGCCGGCGTACAGCACACCATGGAACGGTGAACCAAGGCGCGCCATCGCATCGACCATCGGTTGCAATACTTCAAGCGCAACTTGAGATTGTATCTCGACTGTTCCGAGTGGAGCAGGACAATACGCGCCCATGCCACCTGTATTCAACCCCGTGTCGCCATCACCGACCCGCTTATGATCTTGCGCCGGCGGCATCGGCACCACCGTCCTACCGTCCGTGAAGGCCATGATCGTCAACTCTTCGCCCTCTAAAAACTGTTCGATCAACACCTGCTTGCCGGCTTGGCCGAAGACGGCGTTCTCCATGGCATCCACAATCGCCTGCTTAGCTTGATCGCGGGTCACCGCAATGACAACCCCTTTCCCCTGAGCCAGACCGTCAGCCTTAACCACAAGCGGCAGTTCGTGCCCCTCCACATAGGCCATGGCGTCGGCCGCCTTTTCAAAACTCTTCGCATGAGCGGTTCTGATCTTGGCTTGGGCCATGACTCCCTTTGAAAAACTCTTGCTGGCCTCCAAGCGAGCCGCGTTCTTGGTCGGCCCAAAAATCTTGAGCTTGGCTTTGCGAAATTCGTCAACGATGCCCAGCGCAAGCGGTACCTCAGGGCCGATGACGGTCAGGTCAATCTTCTCTTGAAGCACGAACTGTTTCAGACCCGGCAGATCATCCGCTGTGATCGGTACGCAGGTTGCCAAGGACGAAATTCCCGCATTGCCCGGAGCGCAATACAAGGCTGGCCGGCAAGGACTCTGCGCGAGTTTCCATACGATCGCATGCTCTCGCCCACCACTCCCAACCACAAGAATTTTCATGATACCTTCTTAAATAGAAGAGGAGATTGGAATCTGAGGATGTTCAAGACACGTCGCCGGCAGGGCCACAACGAATAACAAGCCGAGAAGGCACATATCAAGCTTCGCTTGAACCACTTGTTTCGATCACAAGCGAGCGGATCAGCAGAGTTCCTTCGCATTTCATGCGTTGTTGAAGCAATGAGCGGCGCGAGAGCGCCGCTCGTAGCCCTTCCCAAGATTCGGTCAATGACGGAAGTGGCGCATACCCGTCAGAATCATTGTCATCCCATGTTCATCTGCCGCTTTGACGACTTCAGCATCTCTGATGGATCCGCCGGGTTGAATGACTGCGGTAATACCGACTTCAGCTGCAGCATCGAGACCGTCGCGGAACGGGAAAAAAGCATCCGAGGCCATGACACAGCCCTTCACCGGCATTTGCGCCTTCATCGCGGCTAATTTCACGGAGTCCACCCGGCTCATCTGTCCTGCTCCGATGCCGACCGTCTGACCTGGCTTGGAATAAATAATCGCGTTGGACTTGACGTGCTTGCAGACCTTCCAGGCAAACCCACAGGCGGCATACTCTTCGTCGGTCGGCTTGCGGACCGTCGGCACCGTCAGTGCGCGAAGATCGGCCAACACGCCAAGGTCGCGATCTTGAACTATCAATCCACCGACGAGTTTCTTCAGGTCGAACCCGTCCTGTTTCACCTTCATCAATGGCCCTACATCTAAGAGACGAAGATCCTTCTTGCGTTTCAGTTCGGTCAACGCATCCTCAGCGAACCCCGGAGCAATGACGACCTCGACGAACGTGGAGGTGATTTCTTTTGCCGCCGCGAGATCGACGATCCGGTTGAAGGCAATCACCCCGCCGAAGGCCGAGACCGGATCGGTTTCCCGCGCCTTGACATACGCCTCCACCGACGTCGCGCCAAGCGCCACACCGCAGGGATTGTTGTGTTTGATGATGGCGACGGCCGTCTCATCATATTCCTTGACCAATTCCAACGCGGAATTGGCGTCGAGAAAATTATTGTAAGACATGGCCTTTCCGTGAAGGATCTTGCCACGTGAAACCGAAGGCTCAGTGCTATGTCGTTCACGGTAGAATGCCCCCTGCTGGTGAGGATTCTCTCCGTAACGAAGCGTTTCAGCCAATTCAAATTGCAGCGACAACACCGTGGGAAACTTTACCTCCCCGCCTCGCGCCTGCTTTTCCAAGTAAACGGCAATCAATCCGTCATACCGCGCCGTATGCTGAAACACCTTCATCGCCAGCTCACGGCGCAGCACCGCCGTCGCCGTATTATCTTTCGCTGCCTCGAGAACCCGCGCATAGTCGGCCGGATCCACGACGACCAACACATCCTCGTGATTCTTGGCGGCCGACCGCAACATGGACGGACCACCAATATCGATATTTTCGATGGCATCCTCGAATCGGCAATCGGGCTTCGCAATCGTTGCTTCGAACGGATAGAGATTTACGACCACCACATCGATAGGACCGATCCCATGTTGGTTCATCTGTTCGACATGAGCGTTGAGCGAACGCCTTCCCAGCAAGCCTCCATGGATCTTGGGGTGTAGTGTTTTCACCCGTCCGTCGAGAATTTCGGGGGAGCCGGTATAGGCGGCCACAT
Source organism: uncultured Nitrospira sp. (assembly GCA_964435885.1). GTDB lineage: Bacteria > Nitrospirota > Nitrospiria > Nitrospirales > Nitrospiraceae > Nitrospira_D. The sequence goes on from CAYTAS010000004.1 coordinate 71,782, forward strand.
CCGTCACGTGCACTCCAGCGTCGCGAAGGGCCTTCGCAGTGCCTCCGGTTGACAGAATTTCAGCGCCAAGCGCCTCCAGTCCCTTGGCCATCTCGATGACTCCGGTCTTATCCGAAACACTGATCAATGCCCGCTTGATGCCGGCCATGTATCTACTCCTCAGAATGCTGTGTGATGTGGGATGATGAAGTTGCGTTATGAGTTAGACTCGCGGAGGATATCAAATGGGTTCGATAAGTGCAAGACGAGAGATGGCCCGAACCTGCCAGATCTATCGAGGCGTCATTGACGGCGATACCGCCAATCGGGTAACGTCTGGGCCACGATGAGGAGGCCGTTCATCCCCCTAACCATAGCCACATCTAATCAAGGAGGTGTGCCATGCTGGCTGGCCGATTGGTGAAACTGATCGAGAAGAACTCCGAGCAGCTTGCCCGCGAGCTTAGCGAAAAAGTCTGGAACTCCCACCGTTGCAGCGACCTCCACAAAGTCCCCCCCGATGAGCTTCGAGCGCGTACTCGCGAGATCTACGATAACCTGAGCAACTGGCTGATGCACATGACCGAGGCCGAGATCGAGCAGCGCTACACGGAGCTTGGCGCACGTCGAGCTGCACAGGGCGTGGCCTACAGCCATTTCCTTTGGGCCATCACCGCGACGAAGGAACACATGTGCGCATTTGTCCAGCGTGAGGGATTATCGGATAGCGCCGTGGAATTACATGGAGAGCTCGAACTGATGTATCTCCTGAATCAATTCTTCGATCGCGCGCTCTATTTTACCGCTGTGGGCTACGAACGCGAGCGGGCTCGTATCGGCACCAACCTCAAACGGCGCAAGGAAGATCATCAGCAGGTCTATCTCTAAGCTCGGGACTCATGCTGTGAGATAGAAGAAGCCGGTTGCGGCAAGACCGTCGATCGAGATCGTATAGCAGAGGTTGTGTTGTGAAAAGGCTTGGCAGAGAGCGTCTCGCAGCGATGCTGTCGTTTGTCTGCCCATCCGCTGGCGACAGGCGCGCAGGCCATTGCGTCCGGTGTCCGGATTGGAATTCAGGCCGCTTTTACGGAATCCGAGGCTACCGGGCGGGGTGCAAATGTACGATAGTCCCGTTCTCACCACTTGCCCATCCGGCCGTGGTATCGGGGAAACTGAGCCCGAATAAGGAATGTGGAGTGACGGATCTCCCCTCACTCCATGTGAGGCCAGCATCGGTCGTGTGATACACCATGCCCCGCTCTCCGACGATCCAACCTTCTTGTGCGCTCGTAAAGCGAATTTTCAACAGGTCCGTCAGCCTCGTACAAGTCTTTCCACAGGGCAAGGTGTGATCAACCCACTTGGTCCCGCCGTCTATCGTCTGAAAGAGCGCCCCCGCATTACCAGCCACCCAGCCGGTTCTGGAATCCGTGAAAAAGACATCAAACAAGGTCACTGCATGCTGAGTTTCTTGTGGCATCCATGTCATCCCCCCATCGTCGGTCGACAGGACCGTACCGAGTGCGCCGACAACCGTACCCGTCCGGTCCGTGCGAAAGTGAGCGGCATAGAGGGAAGCCGTTGTGCCGCTGGCCTGCTCCAACCAGGTCTCACCTCCATCGGTCGTATGAAAAATCACGCCGCCCCCCCCGACCACCCACCCAACCATCGGAGATGTGAAATAGACGCCGTACAGCGGCTGCTGAGTATCCAGAGATTGTACGGACCATGAATGCCCCCCATCGGTCGTATGCTTCAGGAGTCCCGCAGTTCCCGCCACCCATCCGTTCAATGCGTCGACGAAAAACACGGAAGCTAATAAGGAGGAGGTTCCGCTTGCCACTCGCTTCCACTTCTTTCCGCCATCGACCGTGTGTAAAATCGTCCCGCCGGTTCCTACAGCCCAGCCATTCTGGACCGTCCGAAACTGCACACTCAGCAGCGTGGATTTCGTGCCGGTGATTTGCATCTCGCTGGAGAGAGGAGAATCTGCGCTTCCGACGGTTTGAGGAAACCACAGGGTGAAGATACAGAGCGCGATAGACGCGCGACGAACGATGGGATGGCCAACATGAAACTGAAGCGACATTATTGATTGGTATTCGCGTCCGGTCTGTTGTTCGTCCAGTACCCATCGTCCGGAAGTCCCTTCGCTTCGATGGTGAACTGTCCGGCTTCAAGCGTCAGCCACTTCTTTGACGAACAGCAGGTCCCATCGGGAAGCAAGTCCCATGACCCTCGACGGACAACGAGCGGACCGGTCGCAAGGTCATCAAAGAACTCTCCCTTCTTTCCGATCCCATACAGATTGCGGTGCGGCACCGTGACCACGATCTCGTGATCGTTCCATGACTGGACCAAGGCGGCAGCGCCGTTAAAGAGCACTTCTGTCCGCGAGACATTCGACACGACAGTGCCGGTCGCATCAGGTTCGTTAATTTCCAAGTCGGTTCGCCGTTTATAGGCCTTCTGATTCAATCCAAGATCGGCATGTTCAGCAGTCTTGAGAAACGTCCCGAAGCCAGTTCCCTTTATCATAACGGTGGCGTCCAGTCCGGCCGACTTCGGCTCATACGATTCAATAATCGGTGTCACCACGGTGAAGCTGCCAGCCTCAACAGCGAAGGTACCTTGCTCGGCGCAACAGAGTCCGCCCACATTCGGCTTGGTGGCGCTTCGGTAGATAACGACCTTTCCGCTTTTTGCGCTGAACGGTACCCAGACGTCAATGCGGTCGTCGTTCCATCGGTAAACGACGGCTGGCACCCCGCCGATCTCTACCCGATTCTCACCGGTATTGAAATCCATGAAATTGAACGGAGTCGACCCACTTTCCGAGTAAAATCCAAAGTGTTCCCCGTTGATGCGAAGTAATGTCCCAATTGGCGCACTGGCAGGACTCATGGAAATGACCCGAGGCGCATGGACCATAAACTGCCCGACCACCCGTTCCCGCCCCTTGTGTCGAAGCACGACCGGACCGGACTCCGCATCGAGCGGGACATGCACCACAATGACGTCATCTTTCCATTGGGCGATCGTCGTCGGTCGTCCTCCGATCATGACCGCATCATCCAACGATTCCTTGACATTCCCGAATCCCTGACCAAACAGGACGACCTTCGTCCCGACCGGACCACTGAGCGGGTCCACCCGCACAGACGGAATCAATTTGAGCGGAACGGGATTACTGACGAGATACTCGACAGGCGCGCAGCAAGACCCATCCGGCAGCGGATCAGACGAAGCAAGACGAACCACTACCTCCCCGCTCGACGCATTCGGGGGGATCTCAAGCTCGATCTTATCATCCTTCCAGCGACGCGGTCGGACCTTGACGCCGCCCACCATGACATCGTTCACGCCGAACATCGTATTGGGATCTCTCGCTCCGGCCGACATCCCAAAATGTCGACCGGTAAGCTGCAGGATCGCGCCACGTTCCGTTTCAGTCGGTGAGATGGCGTCGATAACCGGAGCCACGATCGACACATGTCCGGCAAGCAGATTCTTTTTCCCGATCGACACTTCGACGAAACCACTTGTCGCCCTAAAAGGCACCTTGATTTCAATGGCCTCCGGTTCCCATCGCTGCACCAACGCCGGGACCCCGTTCACAGTCACACGATTGAACTGAGTCGATTGAAAGTTGCCGAACCCTTTCCCGCTCAGCGTCAACGTCGCCCCAGGAGTCGCGGCAGGGGAGGACAGCGCAATGGCAACCTGCTTGGCATATGCCGTTGCACGGTTCCCGTCACAGAGAACGAACAGAATGCAAACAAGCAATCCGGTGATGAGTGACATTCGATACATAAAAATCCTACCAGAAACTCATAAAGAGAAGAGGCCTCGTGACACGAGATACTCTGGACTTTAACAAGCGAATTTTTGTGGAGTCAAGGCGGGCTAGGAAATGATCTGGACGATCAGTTCAATCTCCACTGGGGCGTTGCGCGGCAGCTCCGCTGCGCCGACGGCGACGCGAGCATGGCGCCCGACGTCTCCGAACACGGAAACCAACAGATCCGATGCACCGTTCAACACCTGCGGCTGATCGGTAAACCCTGGAGCTGATGCGATATGCCCGACCATTTTCACGATTTGTCTCATCTGGTCCAGCGATCCTGTCACGCTCCGAATGATGCTGAGTCCGTTCAAGACGGCCACTCTCGCGGCTTCCACACCCTGCTCAACCGTGAGATCCTGTCCCAGCTTGCCGGTCATGATGAGTTGGCCGTCGCGCGACGGTAACACACCGGAGAGAAATAACAGATCCCCGACCTTCACCACCGGTACATAGTTGGCAACCGGCTTGGGAGGATCCGGTAATTGAAGACCTAGTTGTTGTAATTGCCGTTCATATGACATCGCTATTTCTTCTCATTTCACTTCGTACAGCTCACCGCGTACTTTTCACCGCTCGTTCCTGTCTATCCCGTCCTGAGCGCATCCAAGAAACTGTCGCCGGCCAGGAGTCGCTCAGCTCGAAGCGCCTCCACGATCGTCTGCCCCACATCGGCGGCAGTCAATCTGATTCCTAAATCAACTCCTTGCGCCAGCTTGGGACCGGTTACGAAGACCGGAACATACTCCCGCGTGGAGGTCCGTGCGGGGAGAGAATAATCTCTCCCATGATCCCCCGTCACAATCACCAGATCGCCGAGGCGAAGATTCTCAAACAAATCCGGAAAACGGCGATCAAATTCTTGCACCGCCGTGGCCGCCTGTGCGGCATCTTCAGATAGCAGATCCAGGCTGGCCCAAACAAGACCGCGAGGCAGCTTACTCAACATACCGATCACCTCGTCAACCGCCTCTATTCCTGACGCAACCGGAAACGCTTTCGTGAACCCTCGACCGCTGAACACATCATAGACTTTTCCAACTCCCATGGCCATCTGGCCGGATCGGCTCAAGACATCCAACATCGTCACGCCCGGCGGCTCCATCACAAAGTCTTTCCGTCCAACGTGCGGACGAAGCATGTCGTGTCCACCGGTGACCGGCTGCGCCACGACGCGAACGAGAATACCTGAATCTTTCGCCGATTTTCGAATTTCTCGACACCGTTGGTGAAATTCCGATGGCGCCATGATTGATTCATGCATGGCCAGGAGACAGGCATTTCCTCCATCAGACCAGAGCATCGGCGACCCGGTAGTCAGATGCTCCCTACCATGTCGGCTAAGCATCACCCCCAGCGAGGAAACGCTCTTGCCGATCGATTTCCTCCCTAGTATTTGCTCAACGATATCGACAACCTTGGTCGGAACACCGGAGCTGCAGATCGTCCGGACCTCGGTCTGGATCACTCCACCGATTTCCCAGTATCCCACCATGGAGTCTTTTCCCGGCGAGGCGAATGCCAGACGTCCGAAGGAGCCGATCGGTTGTCCCACGGCCCGCACGCCTTTGATCTGCGCAACATGTCCAAGCCCAAGCATCTCAAAATTCGGCAAACTCAGCCCATCAACCGTATCAGCCAGATGCGCGAGGGTGTTGGCGTCCGCATCGCCGTAGTCGGTACCGTCCGGCAAGGCCCCTATGCCGAACCCATCGATGACGAGAAGAATGATCCGATTGATCATACACGCACTCTACGCAATCGCCGGAGTACGATGTAGATACGTATGGAACCGGCAGAAGGATCCGAGAGGACCTGGATGGGAGGGCTAAGACAGCGTGGCATGATCCCGGCTCATGCCATCCGCCATTCGTCAAGGATCTTGAGGCCGGCGCTGGTGCCGATCCTGTCGGCTCCCGCCTCCAGCATCGCCAAGGTCGTCTTCCAATCACGGATGCCGCCGGAGGCCTTCACCTTGACATGTCCTGCAACGCTTTCCTTGAGTAACCGCACATCTTGGATGGTTGCACCTGCTGTGCCGAAACCCGTCGAGGTCTTCACATAGTCCGCCCCGGCCTCCACCGCCAAATAACAGGCAGTTCGCTTCTCCTCCTGCGTCAAATAACAGGTTTCAAGGATGACTTTGTGCTCGACGTCAGGTGTCGCGTTCACCACTTCAGCAATGTCCGATCGCACGACACCAAAATCTCCTGATTTCAAACGAGTGATGTTGAGAACCATGTCCAACACTTGTGCGCCGCGGGCCACGGCCTCCACGGCTTCAGCAACCTTGCTCCTGGTAGTGTGTCCGCCCAAGGGAAACCCAATCGGAATGCCGACTCGAATGGCCGTCTCCGCTACCGCCTCGACCGCCTCATCGATGTAACAAGGCGGAACGAAAATGACGGTGAAGCCGTGGTCTCTCGCTTCCCGGCACAGCCGAAGCACATCAGCTTTTGCCGCATCGGGTCTCAAGACCGTGTGATCGATGAGGGACGGCAGGTTCCAAACAGCCATGTTCTACGAGACTCCTTTCCTATTGGTCGGATTGATATCGCCCGGAGCAACGAAGGTTTGCGTGGACGTTCTCCGTCGAAAGGGCCGCTTTTGGTACTTTTCGACGGCCCGATTATGCTCTGTCAGAGTGGCCGAAAAGTGATGTGTTCCGTCGTTCCTCGATACAAAATAGAGATATTGGGACGTCGCCGGATACAGCGCGGCACGGATCGAGTCAGCCCCAGGACTCGCGATCGGACCAGGCGGCAAACCCGCCCAACGATAGGTGTTGTAGGGACTGGTATGCGAAAGATCTTTTTTGCGGAGGTTGCCATCGAAATTCGGCAACCCGTAGATCACTGTCGGGTCACTTTGCAGGGGAATGCGTTTTTTTAAGCGATTGTGGAAGACGGATGAAATGTGAGGCCGTTCATCTCCCGACCCGGTTTCTTTTTCAATCACCGAGGCCAGCGTGAGCACCTGATGGATCGTCAAGTTCATCTCCTTCGCTCGCGCCTGCCATTCCTCGGTCATGACCCGTCCCAGTTGATCCACCATCGTTCGCATGACATCCTTGGCCGGCGTCCCTCTGGCAAAGCGATAGGTATCGGGGAATAAGTACCCTTCAACGGTTTCTGCGGAAATTCCGAGCATCTTGATGAAGGACTTATCCGAGGCCAGCCTGAGAAATTCCGCACGGCTCGTAATCCGTTGTTCGTCCAGGACATCGGCGATTTGATTGACGGTATACCCTTCAGGAATGGTCACGGTGTGAAGGAGAACTCGACCGGCGAGCAGTTTGGCAAGAATGTCGGCCGGAAGCATGGCCGCATTGATTTCGTACTCCCCAGGTTGAATCTTGCGGTCCGCCTCTTGTGACTTCCCGAGCATGACAAACGCGGAACGACTTCGGATCAGCTGTTCACGTTCAAGTAAGGCAGCTGCTTGCAGAAACGTTGCCCCTTCCGAGATCACCACGATTTTGTTGACAGGGTGATCGGACTGAGAAAGGACGGGCCCTTCAGCCCATCGTATCATCTGATAGCCGACCGTTGCGGCGAGCGCGCCGACGGCGATGATTCCGATCAGGAGTACGCGTAACGTCATACGATGGATCGCCTGGAATCTCCGTGGCCCACGCCTGCTCTATCTCATCAGCACCGGGTATCGTTTCAGACGTCGTCGAAGAAGCGGCCTGCGCCTCAAGATAACTCTGTAGGAGTATCGCCGCCGCGACTCGATCGACCGCACCCTTGCGTTTTTTCCGGCTGACGTCGGCCGCAATCAGAAGATCTTCCGCCGCCTTCGTCGTCATCCGTTCGTCCCACAGGACGATCGGCACGGAAATCCCCGCCTCCAGTTTCACCGCAAACTCTCGCATGGCTAGGACGGCAGGCCCCTCGCGGCCATCCAGCTGAAGCGGGAAGCCTAACACCACACGCTCTACATCGTGGGCCGTCACCAACGCAGCAATATGCGCGACATCCCAGTCCAACGCCCGCCGCTCGAAGGTTTCAAGAGGTTGCGCCGTCCATTTCAACTCGTCGCTGAGAGCGACGCCGATTCGCTTCGTGCCGTAATCGAGCGCGAGAATACGACCAGGCATGATTCTACCGCTGCATCGCCCGTTCGACCAAGCCAAAGACTGTTTCCAACGCCGCATCGAGCTTGGCTGGGTCCTTGCCTCCGGCTTGAGCCATTTCAGGTCGGCCGCCGCCGCTGCCTCCGACGTCCGCCGCCAGGCTTTTGATCAGTTCGCCTGCCTTGAGTCGCCCGATCAAATCTTTGGTCACTACGACCAGCAAGGAGACCTTGCCGTCTCCGGAGACAGCGCCCAGCGCTATCACTCCACTCTTCAGCTTATCCCGTAACTGATCCGCCAACGCCCGCATGCCGTTCACATCGAGTCCGTCCGTCCGTTGGACATGCACCGACACTCCCGCAACGTTCTTGGCAGTCGACGCAGCCGTCGAACCGCCGGCCATTTTCAACTTGAGCTCTTCCAACTCCCGTTCCTTGTCCTTGAGTTGGGCCAACAGCTTGCGCGCCTTGGCGGACAACTCGGATTGGCCCACCTTGAACACCTCCGACAGCTCACGAACATCGGCTTCAAGCTTCTTCATCAACGCATACGCACCGCTTCCCGTCTGAGCCTCGATCCGACGAACGCCGGCGGCCACGCCTCCCTCCGACACGATTCGGAAGAGTCCGATGTCTCCCGTCTGCCGAACGTGCGTGCCTCCGCAAAGTTCCTTGCTGAACGATTCGACGCTCACGACCCGCACCTGCTCTCCATACTTGTCACCGAAGAAAGCCAAGGCGCCCTTCGCCACTGCATCTTGAATGCTCATTACCTCAGCACACACCACCTCGTTCTTACGGATTTCTTCATTGACCGTCGATTCGATGTCGTCGATATCGCGGGATGACAGCGGTCGGAAATGGGCGAAGTCGAACCGAAGCCGGTGAGGGCCGACGAGCGAACCATATTGCTTCACGTGGGGGCCAAGGAGATCGCGCAGGGCCGCATGGACCAGATGCGTCGCCGTGTGATTACACGCGGCGTCTTGGCGAGTGGAGGCGTTGACGGCCAGACGCAGTTGCTCACCTTCGCGGACCTTCCCCTTCTGAACAGTGCCTTTATGCAAGATCAGCGTCGGCGCCGGCCTCGTCGTATCGGTGATCTCCACCAAGCCTTCCTGGCCGACTAATCTCCCACGATCTCCAACCTGTCCGCCGCCTTCGGCATAGAACGGCGTCGCCTCCAGTGCGATTTCAACCTCCTCGCCCTCCGACGCCTCCTTGACCAAGTGCTCGCCTTTGAGAATCGCGCGCACAATACTGTCGCTTTCCAGCCGGTCGTAACCGACGAACAGGGTGGCGCCGACCCGCTTGGCCAGCTGCGCCACCGCCGGACGGGCCGTAACCTGCTCGAACCCACCGGTCTTCCGCGCGCGCGTCCGTTGCTCTTCAATCGCCGCATTGAATCCGCGTTCATCGACGGTCATCCCCTGCTCACGACAGGCTTCACTAATGAGATCCATTGGAAACCCGTAGGTATCGTAGAGCTTGAAAATGTCCCCACCTGCCAGAACGGTTTCTCCTGCCGCTCGGGTCTTTTCAATCATCTCGTTGAGAATCGGCAAGCCCTGATCGAGGGTCGCGATGAACCGTTCTTCTTCGCCACGGGTGGCCTCTGTGATCGTACTCGCTGCGCGTGTGACCTCGGAATAGACATCGCCCATTTGCTCAACCACGGAGGTCGTCAATTCATACAGGAACGGCTCAACAATCCCCAACAGTCGTCCATGACGCGCGGCGCGGCGCAATATTCGACGCAGGACATAGCCTCGTCCTTCATTGGACGGCAACACGCCATCGGTCATCAGAAAGGTGACCGCACGCAAGTGGTCGGCAATAACGCGCATGGATCGATCCGCTTGGTCATTGTCGCCATACGGCACTCCGGCGCGTTTCGCCACGGCCGTCAACAGCGGCGTGAACAGATCGCTGTCATAATTGCTCAAGACGCCCTGCGCCACTGCGGCCAATCGTTCAAGCCCCATCCCCGTATCGATACTCGGTTTCGGCAAGGGATGAAGGGCGCCGGCGGCATCCCGATTGTATTGCATGAACACGAGGTTCCAGATTTCGATGACCCGATCGCCCTCCCCGTTCGGCCGATCGTCGCCGGGAACCACCGCCCCCTGATCAAAATGGATCTCGGAACAAGGACCACAGGGACCTGTGTCCGCCATCTGCCAAAAATTGTCTTTCTCGTCACACCGCACGATACGGGATGCAGGTACTCCAATTTTCTTCCATAACCGGTCCGCTTCTTCATCCTCTCGGAAGATCGTCACCCAGAGCCGGTCCTTCGACAACCCGACGGTGTCGGTCAGGAACTCCCACCCGAATCGGATCGCCTCTTCCTTAAAATAGTCGCCGAACGAGAAGTTTCCGAGCATCTCGAAAAATGTGTGGTGACGCCTCGTGTATCCCACATTTTCAAGATCGTTGTGCTTCCCGCCGGCCCGCAAGCATTTTTGCACGGTCACGGCTCGCCTGTACGCGCGGGGATCTTCACCGAGAAACACCCGCTTGAACTGATTCATCCCGGCATTGGTGAACAGCAGCGTGGGATCAGCCTGTGGGATGAGAGCGGAGCTTGGAACGGCCTGGTGGCCGTGCCGCTCAAAATAGCGGATAAATGCGCGCCGGAGCTCAGTCGCACTATTCTTCATGGGCACAATCCTCGTTTATTCTAAAATTCATCATTATATGATCGATCGTCTCTTCAGCGAAACCCCGTTGATGGAGTAGGCGCCCTAGTTGACTTGGTGCCAGTCGACGCCGATTTCGCTGCGCGTGGTTCACGACTCGCTGCGCCAAGGTCTCCTCATCAACCACTCGGAAGACATCGGCAATCACTTGATCGGCCAAACGATCGGCGATTCCTTTCGCCTGTAATTCCACCTTCAGCCGTTCAGGCCCCATCGGTCGAGAGGCCAACCGCCTCTCAGCCTGTCGCCTGGCGTAGGCGGCATCATCGAGATACCGGAGATCCGATAAACGGCGAATCGCTTGCTTGGCCTGGAAAGGCGAGACGCCGCGTGAGGTGAGAAACTGTTCGACTTGAGCGGTCGTCCGGTCTCGATCTGCTAAAAAACGAACGGCCAGCCGAAGAACATCATCCGGACTCGACGAGGTGCCATGTGAGTGAGCCTTCACGCTCTTACTGCGATCGATGCGCCCGCTTTTCCTCGCCTCGCGCAACTGCCTTGTCTTCCTTAACTTCTTTGGCGTCAGATTTTTTCTCAGCCCGAGCCGGAACGCCGGCGGCTTCTCGAATGCGCGCTTCGATCTCGCGCGCCGTGGAGACATTATTCTTCAGGTACTCTCGAACCGCATCGCGCCCCTGCCCGATTCGCTCTCCTTTGTACGAATACCAGGCCCCGGATTTCTCAATGATCTTCTTGTCGACGCCCAGGTCCACCAGCTCACCGGTCTTGGAAATCCCCTCGGCAAACATGATGTCGAACTCCGCTTGGCGGAACGGAGGCGCCATCTTGTTTTTCACGACCTTGACACGAACCCGGCTGCCCATCACATCCTGGCCTTCCTTGATAGACTCGATCCGCCGGATATCCAGCCGGACAGAGGAGTAAAACTTCAGCGCGTTACCGCCGGTCGTCGTCTCGGGATTGCCGAACATCACGCCGAGCTTCATGCGAATCTGATTGATGAAGATTACGGTGGTCAGCGATTTGGAGATCGCCGCGGTAAGTTTTCTCAACGCCTGGGACATGAGCCGCGCCTGAAGCCCCATATGGGAATCGCCCATCTCCCCTTCGATTTCCGCGCGCGGCGTCAAGGCGGCCACGGAATCGATGACGATCAAATCGATCGCGCCGCTTCGCACCAAGGTCTCCGCAATTTCCAGAGCCTGTTCCCCGGTGTCCGGTTGCGACACCAAGAGATCGTCCGGCTGAACACCCAGCTTCTTGCCATAGGAGAGGTCCAGCGCATGTTCCGCATCGATAAAAGCGGCAACCCCTCCCATCTTCTGCACTTCGGCAATGCAGTGCAGCGTCATAGTCGTCTTGCCGGAGGATTCCGGACCAAAGATCTCGATGACCCGTCCGCGAGGAAGCCCTCCGACCCCAAGCGCAATGTCGAGCGTGAGTGAGCCGGTCGAAATCGCCGGCACATCGACCTTCTCCTCGGCTCCCAGCTTCATGATGGCGCCCTTCCCGTATTGCTTCTCAATCTGGGAAAGGGCAAGGTCAAGCGCGCGCTTCTTGTCGTCTTTTTCGGACATACGAATCTCCTACGAATTGAAAGGAATGAATCCGAGGGATTATACCCAAGTAGACAAAGGAAGCATAGCCTGGATCTTGGACAAATAGTTACTCAACGTGCTGAGCCCCTCCGCACTCATGGCTTATTTAATCATGGCAACGTATGGAGGTGCGGGTCCCATTGGCTTTGTTGGCTGCGCCAATCAGTCTTCTTGATCTGGGCCGCCATGACCGCGGATTGGACCGTCCGGATGGGACTGCTTGTCTGTCGATACCGCCCTCAACGGTGGCGGAAGATTCAGGTGATTCGATGAAGATTCGTTCGATAACTCATGCAACCACCTCGTCGAGCGCGACATCTCATGACTTCTTCACGTCCATCAAACCAGGCGCAGCCTTCTCGTAGAGCGAGTCAAACTCCTGCGAATTGAAGTCATAGACCCATATATCTCCGCTCGAAATGGAATACACCCATCCATGGAGATCGACACTGCCTTTACGCAGTTGCAGAACGACCGATGGATGTGTGCGAAGGTGCTCAAGTTGGGCGCGGACATTCTCCTGGGTCGTCCTGATGAGTCGATCGTTGCCTGTGAGTTCGGGGTAGAGCTCGCGCATCAACCTTCTGGTCGTTTCAGCTTGTCCCATCCATTCCTTCACGGCGGGTAAGTTCTGTACGTCATCCGGGTGCAGCAGAGCCTTCATTACTCCACAATCAGTATGGCCGCAGACAATGATGTGCGGGACCTTCAGGACCGCTATCGCGTACTCAATGGTGGCGGTCGTACCGCCCTGCATCGAGCCGTATGGAGGCACAATATTACCGGCATTGCGCAGAATGAACAGTTCACCGGGATCGGCTTGCGTGAGGAGAGTGGGATCGACTCGTGAATCCGAACAGGTAATGAAGAGCGCGCGAGGAGCCTGGCTTTGAGACAGACGCGTGAAGAGTTCCTTTTTATTCCCAAACACTTCACTGCGAAACCTCAAGAAACCTTTAACAAGTTTTTCCATGATCCAGCCTCGCTCTGATGATCTCTTCATGTGGCGTCATCGGACGCTCGATTTCATGCGCTATATCGCCGCCATCACTTTCTCGTTCGTTGGGAGATCATCCGATAAGAACTCGATGTCCCCGCTGACGACATCGTACAGCGCACCGACGATTTCAATTCGCCCTTGTTTGACCAGACCGGACAGCGTCCTACTCTGCTTCTGCATTTGCTCGATCACTCGCAAGACATTTCTGCGTGCCACGGCATCGACCAGCACCCATGCATCCTCGATCGATCGCCCACCCAAGGCTTGACAGGTTGCTTGGTCGGCCGACTGTTGAAGCTCGTTGACGATATAATGGAAATGCTCACAGCTTGTTGTATCGGCGGTCGTGTCGCTCGAGCACAGGAGTTTTACAGCTGCGCCGACGGCGCCGCACCGTGTGTGTCCCATGACAAGCACGAGCTTCGCGCCGGCCACAGCACATCCATACTCCATGCCGGCGAGAACCTTTCGACTTGTCACGTTGCCGGCCATGCGCACACTGAAGATATCGCCCATGCCTAGGTCGAATACGCGCTCGGCGGGCGTCGGGGAATCGATGCAGCTGAGAACGACGGCTAACGGATGTTGCGCTTCAGCCGTGGCTCGGACCTGGCGTCTGAAATCTCGAGTCAGATGTTGATCGGTGCGGACACGTTCGTGGCCATCCCTCAGAATCTGCAAGACCTGCTGAGGCGTGAGTGCGGCTTGGAGTTCACGGGTTGAATGATCCACGTATTGAATCTGATCGTTGAACTTGTACTCGCTCCGAAACCCGAGCAGGCTCACATCAATACCGCGAATCGGCCCTGCCACCTCCTTGAAATCACGAATCAGACCGAGCACGTCGGGGTCAATATAGTCCGTGCTCCGCGCATCGAGAAGTACGCGGCCATTGCGAGGCACGTCATCCAGGACTTGAGACAGTGCGGCACGATTCAGGAAGCTCACCTGATTGGCGAGTTCGATATGGACGACGTCGCCACCGAGATGTTTTTCGATGAAGCGATGCACCGGACGGCGCATACTGCTGTTGAGGATGAAACCGACAGCCACGGCCAGTCCGATCAGAATCCCGATCAAGAGATCCGTGAAAACAATCGCCGCTACGGTTGCTGCAAACGGGATGAATTGCGAACGGCCGTCGCTCCACATTTGCTTGATGAGGGCCGGACTGGCCAGCTTGATGCCGGTCATCAGTAAGATCGCGGCGAGACAGGATAAGGGGATGGTATTGAGCCATGCCGGGATGAGCGGCACACTCACCAGCAGCAAAGCGCCGTGCACAACCGTGGCAAGCTTCGTTTTCCCTCCGGCGTTGACGTTCACGGAGGTGCGAATGATCACAGAGGTAACCGGGAGTCCGCCGACCAGCCCACAGGCTATATTCCCAATGCCCTGCGCCAGCAGTTCTCGACTCGGAGGCGAGGTGCGTTGCTGCGGATCAAGTCGATCAGCAGCGTTGAGATTTAGTAAGGTTTCCAGCGACGCCACGATTGCCAGGGTTAATGCAGCGGTATAGACAGCCGGATTGGCCCACTGTGAAAAGTCCGGTCGTGGAAGAAGCCCTGCAAGCTCAACGAAGGTGCTTGCGACGGGCACTTGAACGAGATGACTGGGTTCGATCAGCCAGGGCTTGCCGAGTTGCTGAAACCACAAACTCGCTCCGATACCGAACAATACCACCGCGACAGGGGCGGGGAAGAGCGAGGTCCTCAATGGCTTCCAATTGTCCCAGAGCACAAGCAGAACCAGAGAAGCCAAACCGACGATGGCGGCTCCCAGTTGAAAGTCCCCAAATATCAGCGACAGTTCCGAAAACGTTGTTTCGAAGTCCGGCTGGAAAAACGACATGTCACCTTCCGGATCTCGATCATGCCCGACAAGATGTGGAATTTGTTTGAGGATGATGATCACCCCGATCGCTGCCAACAGCCCTTTGATCACGCTGGATGGAAAGAACCCGGCGATGAACCCTCCCTTGGCGACTCCAAGGCCGATTTGAATAAAACCCGCAAGAATCAAAGCCATCAGAAACGCTGAGAAAGAACCAAGTGAGAGAATTTGAGCGGCGACGACCGCCGTTAAGCCGGCGGCCGGTCCGCTCACACTGGTGTGTGATCCGCTGAACAGCCCAACCACGATGCCGCCGACGATTCCGGCCAGTAACCCAGACAACAACGGCGCGCCGGAAGCAAGCGCTATCCCCAGACAGAGGGGCAGCGCCACAAAGAACACGACGAGGCCTGATTTGACATCGGCAAAGATGGTATCAGCGGATCTGTCGAGGGGAGCATGCATGAGCAGCGTGTTTCTATTCTACCCGATTCAGGCCGATCTGTCGGTTACAATGCAGAAACGAGGGTAAGACGGGCTGGAAGAAGATTGAAGAAACTCAGGTCATCCGTTGATCGGACCATGCGTAGGCAGCCCCGAAACACATGCCGGCAACAGTCGCCTGGAGGAACACATCGTCCGCATGCACCGCCATCGCCCACCAAACAACGGCGGCAAGGAGCCCGGCAACCGCTCCCAGAAAAATTTTTCCACCAGCCAGTCGAAGCCAGTCGGTAAAGAGGACCCAAGCACCCATGTACAACGCGCCGGCAGCGGCCGAAGCCACGAGGTACATGAGATCGCGATCGAGGAACCAAATCTGGGCTGCTCCGGTAAGCGTGCCGAGAATGAGGCCTGTCACCACTCGTTTGATCAAAATAGAATAGTGAAACGAGAGATCAGACAACTTATCCTCCGCTTTGCATTCGGACCACACTCCACGCGTTTCGCACTATCGAGCAGACGCTTTCGAATTGAGTCAGTATAGCCATACCTGACCGTTGAATCGCACTGCAAGCCCTGGCTGGAACCACCGGCGGAGTGTTGATCCATGGTTGCTATTTACCAGCGACAATCCGACCTTCGCCATTGGGTTCTAACCGGACGACGACTGAATGACCGGACAGTCGGCACCGATACTCCGCGAACCCGGAATCATCTTGTGCGAAGATACTACAACTGGACTCAACCGCTTTGACATCCCCCGGCTGAAATCGAAATCGCACCGAAACAAGTTCTCCATTGAGCCGATGACTGGCATGAATGTCATGGGAAGAGATCGGGACCACGCGTGAGACCCAACCACGGCTGATCCGCTCGGTTTCTTGTAACTTCTGATGTAGGTGTCATAGTAGGATTCAAACGTTTGCGCCGAGTCGACAACCCACACGGCCCCGGTAAAGACGACCGCCACTCCCCCGGCACTTGTCCAGATCGATTTCATTCTTCAGCGCACACGATAGTGTTTCTTCAATGCTATGAATGAGCCGGTGGACAGGTCGTTTGCCTCGTGTCCCGCCCAGAACCTCTGGTCACCTCAATCCGTGCAACCTGTTTCACATTGGCGCAAAGATCACCGAGACCCGGTGTCACGAGCCGAAACGGGCCACCGTTTGCTTCCGGCAACGCAGACCCGGCCAACTCGTAGACTAACACTCCATACTCTTTTGCTTGCTGAAGCGTGAGACAGGCGGAGTACTTGCCATCCGCAGCATGGAACGCGACATGGTCCGCATCAATCGCCAATGCCGGAACATCCAACAGCCCCGTCAACAGAATCCCTCGTCCTTGCATGCCGGGCATGACGGTAGAAACGTCGAGCTGATACTCTTCCGGTATTGCCTCAATCGCCGCGCGATCGAAAGAGACCGGTTGAACGACCGCGCCTTCGATCCGAATTCGTCCGGGGCCTACCGGTTCTTTTTCCGTGATCGTCTTGATCATGGCCGTCAACGCCTCATTCACCGGCGTTGGAATACCAAGCATGCGTCCCTGCTCGACGACAAAACCGTTTAAATAATCGATTTCCGTCGGTCGGCCTGCTTTCCAATCATCATACATGGAGGTATGAATGTCGCGAATCTCCCGAGACGCCTTCACAACCCGGTCCGCCATGTCTGAGGGGAGTGGCACCTTGAGTGTCGCGGCTACGGCTGCGACTTCACCGACAATCTGTCGGATCACGCGCATCATCTCCGGATGATCAAGCGCTTTGGCCACATGGTCGTCGATGAGCACCGTGATGGGGTTAAAAACACAATTCCAGCACATCTTTTCCCATTTGGTACGGCGAATGTCCTTCGACAATTGACAAGGAATGCCGGCGGAAACAAACAACTCGCGAATCTTGAGCAGCCGTTCGCTTTCCATCCCCATCAATTCACCGACGGCCACCGCCCCCTTTTTATAATGGTCGATGACGCCCGGTTCGGCAATCTTCGAGTAGATGTAGGCCACTCCACCGACGACACAATCGCGATTGAGTCGAGCAAGAATGCGGTCCTCCGTGTCGATGCCGTTCTGCAACGTCAGAATGACGGTATCGTCCGTGAGGACCGGTTCAAGTTGGTCGATCACGCGATCGAGATCGTAGGCTTTGACGCCAAGAACGATGAGGTCCGGTTTTGGGAGTGCGTGTGGATCCGACGCAACCGGTGGTCGAACTGTGAACGACCCCCCGGCACTGCGAATGATCAGGCCGTTCCGTTTCACGGCATCGTACGTTCCAGCCCTCAGCAGAAACGAAACATTCGGATTATGCTTCGCCAAGTGGGCCCCGAAGAACCCGCCGACCGAGCCGGCTCCGACAACTAGGACCTGCTTCATGTGCTATCCTCATTAGCTTACGTTGAACGAGCCGGTACTATAGCATGCACCGTCATCAAGACACAGTCACTCCCTCGTCGGACGATGCCCCATGGCACATGGATCAGATTTGTCGTTACTAAAGAAACAGCTGGCGAATGCCGAATCTGTCACCGTTCTGACTGGAGCCGGTATCTCAGCGGATAGTGGTGTTCCGACCTTCCGTGGCCAAGACGGACTCTGGCGCACCCATCGAGCCGAAGATCTTGCCACACCGGAGGCGTTTGCGCGCGATCCCCGCCTGGTTTGGGAATGGTACAACTGGCGGCGAGAAGTGATTGCCACTAAGCGACCCAATCCTGCTCATGATGCAGTCGTCGAACTGGAGCGACGATGCCGGAACTTCTGGCTGATCACTCAAAATGTCGATGGGCTCCATAGCGATGCCGGCTCGCGGAAGCTGTCGGAGATTCACGGCAACATTTGGATGGTGCGCTGTACCGCGTGCAGTCGGGTCGTGGAGAACCGAGATGTACCCATCCACATGCTCCCCTTCTGCCGCCACTGTCGCGCCCTGCTGCGCCCCCATATCGTGTGGTTTGGGGAATCGCTGGCGGATGCAGACCTTCGGCACAGCTATGCGGCGCTGCGTTCCTGCAGCCTCTGCGTCATCATCGGCACATCCGGGCTCGTGTATCCGGCAGCAGGATTCGCCTCTGTCGCAAAAGCATCCGGCGCGTTCGTGGCTGAAATCAATCCGGATCCCACACCACAGTCAGCGCTGGTCGACGTGTCCCTACAAGGCCGTGCCAAAGACATCGTCCCGTTATTGCTCGATCCTATCTAACAGCGGGAATAGGTCCTCCAAGCTCTTAAGAGTTGGAACGTCGGATTGTTGCTGTCTTCCATCACGGTCCACGAGAGCGGCATGCAGCCCGGCTTTCCGTGCGCCCTCCACATCCTCCCGTATGCTATCTCCCACATGCAGGGCCTCTTCCGGTTCGACGGCATGCTTCTCCAGTGCGATGCGGAAAATCCTGGGAGCCGGTTTCGCCGCTTGGGCCAGACTTGAGATCGTCACCGTATCAAAGCTGTCTGCAATTCCCAACCCTCGCATCACCGTGAAGACACGCGAGTCAAAATTCGAGATGATGCCGAGCTCCAGATCCCGCGCTTTGAGCCGCGCCAAGATCGCCGTGGTCTCAGGGAATAACCGCCACGCTTGGTGATCCTCAAAGGCATGAAAGACCTGATCGAAGAACTCGTCGAATCGCTGGAACATACCCACTCGGTAGAAGACATGATGCACGATGTCGAACCACCAGAGTCGTTCGCTCTGTTTGAGCTGTGCAGGATCGGTCACGGCAAAAACCGGAGGGGGAGCTTCGTGGAACGCACGGCGAAAGGCCTGAGCGATCTCGGTTATCGAGTCTGGTCTCTGACGAAACCCGAATTGAACAGCATGTTGTAGATACATCTCTGCCACCGACCCATGCACATGAAACAGGGTATCGGCAGCGTCAAAAAATACGACTCGTATTGAACGCCTCATATCCCACCAGTCATGGCCGCTGGAAGCGGCCTGCCGTTGCGCCAAATGCCTCATGAATACCATCACCTATCGATGGTTTTCTTGACAAAGAATACCCCCCTTGCTAGCTTCGATGAAACAAGAAAATACGGAGATTTCATGCCATCACCGATTTTTGTTGTGGATAGCAGTCCCGCCGTCAGACGGATGGTAGAACACATTTCCACTTCAGAAGGATTCGAGGTCGTTGGGTTTCAGGATGGACCGGCCGCCATCGAGGCAGCTCGCCGACGTGCACCTTCGCTCATCATTGCAGACTATCATCTCGATAACATGACGTTTTCAGGGTTTTGTAAAGAGATCAACAAGCTAGACAACCTGACGGAAACTTTTCTCATTTCGCTGATCAATCCGGCCGATCATCCCGACGAAAATCATCTCCGCACTCTCGGCGTGAAGGCATTCTTGAAGAAACCGTTTCAGTCGGATGAGTTGCTGGAGGTGCTCAAGTCTCTTGAGAAGACTCCGGCTCGATCTTCACATGAGAAAGGTCTCAAACGACGTGTCTGGCCGCCGACTTCAACCTCGACTGATAGCGATTCTGAGGAGTCGGATGCTCTTGTTGTGAACAATGCCGTTCTAGAAGAGATACAGGAGCAGCCCAGCCCGGCACCAATCACACAACCGGCTTCTCCCACAGGACCTGAGGATACGATAAAGGGTCTTTTTGATCAGCTGTTGCAGTCGATGACCAAACGGAGCGAGCAACGTCTCGCCGATCTGCTTCCGCAAATTATCGACGCGAAACTAGGCCCTCATGTGCAGCCGATCGTCGCAAGGGAATTGCAGGGACAACTCGGGAGCATTCTCTCTCAGGAGTACCTGATCTCCATCATTCAACCCTTAATTGCTCACGCATTGCCCTCGCTCGTCAAAAATGAGCTCACCAATTGCCAATCGCTCATCCACCAGACCGTGGCTGACCTGGCCAAATCTTTGATCGACGAGAGAATGGACCGACTCGTACGGGAACAGGTCGAATCCGGGGTCCATCAACACTTACCGGCAGCCGTGCGAGAACAGGTGGGGGCGATCGATCAGATGGTCAAAGACGAGGTCCAGCAGGCGGTGTCGAACCAAGCGCCGACACTGGCTGAAAACCTGGTGCGAGCAACTGTTACCGAACGTGTCGAACAGGCCGTACTGCGCATTGTGCCCGACGTTGCCGAACAGCAGATCAAAACGGAACTGAAGCGCCTGATTGAGTCTGAAAGCGCATCACAACCCACTACGGCCTAACTTTTCTTTCCTCGTTTTCCTCTTCGGGCTTTGGCGAGCGCTTTGATCCGTTTCACATTCTTCCGATGCTTCTTCCTGGTTTTTCGATCCTTTTCTCGACCTCGTGCCATGGTTCTCCCTACAGTGATTAAACCGACCACCCTCGTGCGGGCGTCTGTATAGCACATGCCTCGTCAGGTCACAAGCTTCGACTTCGACCATTTTCTGATCGACACAGACATGTTAAGATGCTGACCGTTTAACTTGGATCGTGCTCAATGACTCCGTTTCAACTGGATAAAACCTACGACCCGAAAACCGTCGAAGCTCGATGGTCACAGGAGTGGATCGATCGAGGATACTTCCATACCTCGCCGGAACGACCTGGCCGACCATACAGCATCGTGATTCCCCCACCAAATGTGACAGGCTCGCTTCACGTCGGGCATGCCCTCAACCATTCATTGCAAGACATTCTGATTCGATGGCATCGTATGCGGGGACGCAATACTCTCTGGCTCCCCGGAACGGATCACGCCGGCATTGCTACGCAAAATGTCGTGGAAAAACAACTGACGGCGGAAGGGCTCTCGAGAGAATCCCTCGGTCGAGAACGGTTTATTGAGCGGGTTTGGCAGTGGAAGGCCGCCTCGGGCAACACGATCGTCAACCAACAAAAACAGTTGGGCGAATCCTGCGACTGGGACCGCCTCCGCTTCACGATGGATGAGGGGTTGTCTCGGGCAGTTCTCGAGGTGTTCGTTCGACTGTATGAAGACGGATTGATCTACCGAGGCGAACGACTCATCAATTGGTGCCCACGCTGCCTCACGGCACTCTCGGATATTGAAGTCGAACATGAGGATACCAAAGGTAAGCTCTATTCCATCCGCTATCCGCTGGAACACGATCCCTCAACGAAACTCACCGTCGCCACCACGAGGCCCGAAACGTTGCTGGGCGATACGGCCGTGGCAGTCCATCCTGAAGACAAGCGCTTCAACCATCTCATCGGCAAGCGGGTACGTCTCCCCTTAACGAACCGCACCATCCCTATTGTAGGCGATGGGATTCTGGTTGATCGTGAGTTCGGGACCGGCGCGGTAAAGATTACTCCGGCTCATGATTTCAACGACTACGAAGCCGGTGAGCGGCATGCGCTCCCACGGCTGGCTATTCTAGACCATCACGCCTTGCTCGATGGAGCGAAGATGGGTCACGCAGAAGTCGAGCTGGCCGTCATCGAGCTCCTCCAGGGTCTTCCCGTTTCTAAGGCCAAACCAAAGGTCGAAGAGCTGCTCAAAGAGCGCGGGCTCCTTGAAACAGTCGAGGATCATAAGATGGTGGTGGGAAAATGTTATCGCTGCAAGACCGTGGTCGAGCCCTATCTTTCTACGCAATGGTTCGTGAACGTCAAGCCACTCGCAGAGCCTGCGATTAAAGTCGTTGAAGACGGGCGTATTCGAATCATTCCCGAAGGGTGGACGAATAACTACTTAGGCTGGATGCGCGACATCAAAGACTGGTGTATTTCCCGCCAGATCTGGTGGGGGCACCAGATTCCTGCTTGGTACTGTCTTCATTGCAACGCCGAACATCTCGTCCGCACAGGTGATCGGATGGCGATCTTGCAAGGCGCCTCTCCGATCGTATCCAAAGCTGTGCCTGCGAGGTGCCCCGCGTGTAGCGGAAATGAACTCTATCGTGATCCCGACGTCCTCGATACCTGGTTCTCTTCCGCGCTGTGGCCGTTTTCCACGTTGGGGTGGCCGGAACAGACACAGGAACTCAAAACGTACTACCCAACTTCCGTGCTGGTGACCGGGCTCGACATTCTCTTCTTCTGGGTAGCTCGGATGATCATGATGGGTCTGAAATTCATGGGTGATGTCCCCTTCCGCGATGTCTACATTCACGCCCTGGTCCGTGACGCGGAAGGAAAGAAAATGAGCAAATCGAAAGGGAACGTCATCGACCCGCTCCATGTCATGCATGAGTTTGGAACCGACGCGCTTCGCTTCACGCTCGCCTCGATGGCTTCACCTGGTCGGGATGTCAAGTTAGCGGAAGAACGGATCGAAGGGTATCGAAATTTTGCCAACAAGATTTGGAATGCGGCTCGTTTCGCTCATATGTACCTCGATGGTCCGCAATCGCCCCTCCCGATCTCTCAGCGGACGATTCCGGATCGGTGGATTCTCAGTCGGCTCAACCAGGCCATCAAGACCGTCACGGCGGAGTTGGAAGGCTACCGGTTCGATCGAGCCTCAAATGCCCTCTATCATTTCATCTGGCATGAATTCTGTGATTGGTATCTGGAACTAATTAAGCCGGTCCTCCAGGTTGCCGACCACTCAGATGGACCCGCAACGAGAGCCACGCTGATTCAGACCATGGAAACCACTATGCGCCTGCTGCATCCGTTCATGCCCTTCATCACGGAAGAGCTTTGGCAGACGTTTCCCCATCAAGGCCACAGTATCGTGGCCCAAGCGTACCCGACGGAAGACCCATCCTGGGACTCATCCGAAGCCGAGCAACTATTTGGCCTCATTGAGCAGACGGTCAATATGGCTCGGACCGGTCGTGTGCTCCTGAATTATCCGCCGGGCCAGCCCATCACGTGCTACCTGTCTCATGAGGACACCACAAACCAAGGCCTCCTCGACCAGGTGCTGCCCCATGTGGCCCATCTTGGTCGAGGGACGTTCAACAATAACCCGCGCTCGAGCCAGCCGTCACATCACCTGCTCAGGCTGGTCACAGACGGGCTCTCCGTCGGAATCACCGTGTCCGGTGAAGTGGACCTTCAAAAGGCACTCGACCGTTTGGAGAAGCAACTCTCCGAGGTTGAGCGAGAATCACAGCGCCTGCAGGGTAAGCTGAACAACCCCGACTTCGTTTCTAAAGCTCCTCCCGAGGTCATTGCCGACCACCAGAGCCGCCTCCGCTCGCTCGCTCAAGATTCCGGCATGTTGATCAGTAGTGAACGGCAGCTGCGATCCATGCTGGGGCCCGATCAACCGTGACGCTTCCGGCAGCAGCCATCCGTCGTGCCGTGCGACAGGGCCTCGAAGAAGATTTGGCCCAAGGAGATGCAACAACATCCGTGCTCTTTTCCTCTTCGGTACCTGCCATGGGCACCATCATTGCACAGCAGCCATTGGTTGTGGCGGGAATGGCGGCGGTCATTCAGACCTTCCTGCTCGTCGATCCGTCCCTTCATGTGTCGGTATACAAACGCGACGGCGACCGGGCCAAGAAGGGACAGACGCTCATGCAGATCGAAGGTGACGGCAGATCAATCTTGCAAGCTGAGCGGGTTGCCTTGAACTTTCTTCAACACCTGTCCGGCATCGCTACACTGACACAGCGATTCTGTCGGGCCGTGCGTGGCTATCCCGTCAGTATTCTCGACACCAGGAAAACACTCCCAGCTTGGCGCGCCCTTCAGAAATGGGCCGTCTCGCTCGGCGGAGGGACGAATCACCGTCGGTCACTGAGCGATGGCGTGCTTATCAAAGACAACCATCTGGCTCTTCTTCAGAAGGAGCGGCGTCCGGTTGAAAAGGCTTGCCGATTAGCACGCGGAAATCGGCCGACCGACCTTTCGATCATTGTCGAGGTGGAGTCTCTCTCCGAGGTGCACCAGGCTTTGGCAGGAAACCCGGATATCATTCTCTTGGACAACATGGCTCCGAGCATGGTCAGGCGTGCCGTCGGCCTCATCAAGAAGAGGGCGTTGGTCGAAGTATCGGGCGGCATTACGCTCAAGAACGTCAGGGCCATGGCGGCGGCGGGCGCCGATCGCATCTCGATCGGGGCGCTCACCCATTCCGCCCCGGCTGCAGCCGTCAGCCTGATCGTCACACTGCCCGAACGCGCACATCGTCGCGGCTCCTAATCCATGACTTCTTCTCCTCCGCTCAACATCGAGGATATTCGCACCACTCTGGAAACTACCTCACTTGGTCACCCTCTCTATATTTACCGAGATCTTGCCTCGACCAATAGGGAAGCCTTCAGGCTGGCACAAAATGGAGCGGCCCACGGCACTGTCGTGCTTGCTGAAAGCCAATCCGGCGGATACGGTCGACATGGGCGTCCTTGGTTCTCACCGCCGGGGCTGAACCTCTACTGCTCCGCCGTTATCCGCGGAGCAGGACTACGGATTTCCCTTGCGCATTGGCTGTCTTGGACACCGCTCATCACCGCGCTGGCCACTGTTGAAGCCGTTCAACGGGTCACGACGGTCTCGTTGGCGCTCAAGTGGCCCAATGACTTACTCCTGCTCCAGCGGAAAGTCGGTGGGATTCTCTGCGAAAGCCTGCTCCAGTCGGCGACCGATCCGGCCATCGTCATTGGAATTGGGCTCAACGTGAATGTCGCGCGGGAGGCTTTTCCGGACGACCTGCTCCCCATTGCCGCATCATTGGCTGAAACATCTTACCAACCGATCAACCGCAATCGACTGGTCGCGCAGTTATTGCAGGAACTTGAGCATTGTCTAGACGAGCTTCACTCTCATGGATCGACCAGGTTACGACAAGCTTACATGGCTCGCTGCGCCACGCTGGGCCGTCAAGTTCAGGTCCAGTTCACGACTCATGACCAGGTTACCGGGGTCGCGGAAGGCATCTCTGCCGATGGTGCGCTGCAGGTACGACCCTTGTCACCCCGTTCCTCCTCGCACCCGACGCACTTGCTCGACGTTCGTGCCGCCGATGTCATTCATCTACGGGAGTAGCTAAACGGAACCGTGCCGAGTACAATGCGCCTATGCTGCTGGCGGTCGACATCGGGAACACCAACATCGTCGCTGGAATTTTCGATGGAACGCAGCTCCTCACGCATTGGCGGCTGGCCAGCGATTCCAAGGCCACAGCCGATGAGTATGGGGTACTCTGTCTCAGTATCATGGCCAGAGACGGCTACCTCCCCGAACGCATCACGGGAGCGATTATTTCGAGCGTCGTTCCTGCACTCACGGAAACGTTCGAATCAATGATCGAACGGTCCTTTCATCGTACCCCGCTGATCGTCTCGTCCGAGATGGACACAGGCCTAATACTCAAATACTTAAATCCCAGGGAAATCGGAAGCGATCGCATCGTGAACGCCGCAGCGGCCTATCACAAATTTCGGCGGGATCTCATCATCGTTGATTTTGGGACCGCCACCACGTTTTGCGCGGTAACGCGTGTCGGCGAGTACCTAGGAGGCGTCATCGCACCAGGCTTGGCCATTTCGGCGGATGCGCTCTTCTCCCGCGCAGCAAAGTTAAGCAAAGTTGAGCTGCTTCGCCCCAAGACGGTCATCGGTATCGATACGGCCAGCAGTATTCAGGCGGGACTTGTGTTTGGTTATGCAGGTCTCGTCGACACGCTTATTCAACGCATGGAATTAGAAATGGGACACCGTTCCTATGTGATCGTCACAGGTGGATTGGCTTCGGTCATTGCGCCTGAGGCTCGATCCATTCAATATGTCGAACCGTTTTTGACTCTGGAAGGACTCGCGTTTCTCTACCGGCGTGCCTGCGGTACGGACGTGGATTCGTGGGTGTAATCCTTTCTTCCTTCGATGCATTTTATTTTCCCCTCACCAGTTGACTTCCCATCGTTTATGGATATCTCAGGCCTGCATAGGTATTACGATGACTGATCCACAAAACAAAGAAAACCAAAACACCAATACAATCGATAATTTGGAAGGGGCTTCTCAGGAGAATGCGACGGGAAGCGCCGCTGTTCAGGAAGAACCTACCGGCAAAGCAGAAGACCATCGATCGCTCAACGACAAGTATCTCCGATTGGCTGCCGAGTTTGATAACTATAAGCGGCTCAGTCAACGCGATCAGCGTGACCAGATTCGATTTGGGAACGAGCAGCTTCTGAAGGAACTGCTGCCGGTTGTCGATAATATGGAGCGCGCGATCAAGGCGGCTCAGACAAGTGGAGGCGATTCTGCACTTGTTCAAGGTGTGGAGTTGACGCTCAAGCAACTATCCGGAGCCCTTGCGAAGTTCGGCGTGCAGGCAATCGACTCCGTCGGCCAGGACTTTGATCCAAGCTCCCATCAAGCTGTGTCGTATGGGCCGTCCGATGATGTGCCGGCCAATAAGGTCTTGGACGAGTTTCAAAAGGGTTACCGTCTGCATGACAGAATCCTACGGGCTGCAATGGTCAGCGTGTCGTCAGGCCCAATCCAAGATAGCGAACAGGATACAACGGCGAACTGATTTCAGGCAGTGGTCGTTCTCGATAAGGAAGGAGTTCACCAATGGGTAAAGTCATCGGTATCGATCTCGGGACCACAAATTCTTGCGTGGCGATCATGAGCGGCGGAGACCCCGTTGTGATCGCCAATGCCGAAGGGAGCCGAACGACGCCTTCCGTCGTCGCGATCACGGATAAGAACGAACGGTTAGTCGGCCAAATCGCAAAACGGCAGGCGATCACCAACCCCGAAAACACAATTTTCTCGGTCAAGCGGTTGATGGGGCGTAAGTTCAAGAGCCGTGAAGTACAAGAAGCCCTGAAGCGACTTCCCTATAAGGTGGTTGAAGCCGACAATGGCGATGCGCACGTTGAGTTGCGAGGCAAACGCTATAGTCCGCCTGAAGTGTCTGCCATGATTCTCCAGAAGATGCGACAGACCGCGGAAGACTACCTTGGAGAAAAAGTCA
The DNA here is from genome assembly GCA_964435885.1 of uncultured Nitrospira sp. Lineage (GTDB taxonomy): Bacteria > Nitrospirota > Nitrospiria > Nitrospirales > Nitrospiraceae > Nitrospira_D. The sequence goes on from CAYTAS010000004.1 coordinate 99,078, forward strand.
CAGAGGCCGTTGTCACAGTCCCCGCTTATTTCGACGACAGCCAGCGGCAAGCCACCAAAGATGCCGGGCAGATCGCCGGGTTGAACGTGCTCCGCATCATCAACGAACCGACGGCAGCCTCTCTCGCATACGGTCTGGACAGCAAAAAGGATGAGCGGATCGCCGTGTATGACTTGGGCGGCGGGACCTTCGATATCTCCGTCCTGGAGATAGGCGAGGGTGTGTTCGAGGTGAAGTCGACCAACGGCGATACCTACCTCGGTGGAGACGACTTCGATCTCCGCGTGATGGATTGGCTGGTCGACGAATTCAAGAAAGATCAAGGCATCGATTTGCGAAAAGATCGGATGGCGCTCCAACGTCTCAAAGAGTCGGCTGAACGCGCCAAGATCGAACTGTCATCATCTCAGGAGACGGAGATCAACCTCCCCTTCATCACCGCCGACGCCAG
>CAYTAS010000005.1:0-27026 GCA_964435885.1 uncultured Nitrospira sp.
GATTCGAACCTTGGAAGACATAAGCCAGCAGATTTACAGTCTGCCCCCTTTGGCCACTTGGGTACCTGCCCGCAGCAATTCATTGGTCTACGCAAATACGAATCTCACACCTACCGAATGCAACACTCTCTTCGACTTAGTCGCTAAAAATACAAGTAGGCCTACCCGTGCACAGCTCCATCCCTCAACCATTCAAGATTGATTCCACTGGCGTGCTCGGACAGGCTAGATTACGAAATGCTGGATTCTATTGATGATCTTTCTCCGTGTCAAGAGGAGAATTCGGATCTGGTCTTTTTACCCAGATTTTCCCTCGGCGGCAGGACAGGGCGATGCTCCCGATGACTCAAACGACGCCATCAGCCGCTCAATAAAATCATGCCCAAAACCAAGCACTTGCCCCATCAAGACCGCGGCCTCACCCAAACCTAGTTGCGATTGCTGCGCTAAATATCTTTTCTGTGCCAGCCGTCGTTCATCCGGATCTTCCGGCACATAGTACCCACGAAACTCCCCATTTTCAAAAGCCGTTTTGAAGCGCTGTATCCAACGACTCGCTTGCCGCTGATCCTGAAACATCGACTGCCTGGTCTTGCGCTGCACTTCAAGCTGATTCCAAACCGCCCAGCCGATGAAGACCGCCCACGTTTCGTTCAAGGATTCCCACGACTCAGCCTCCGTCAAATAGCGGGATTCCGTCTCCTTCGTGCGCTGAACGATCGGCGTGATCCGCACTTCTCTGTACCGACAGACCTGCTGCGTCCGGGCGAAATGCAATACTTCATCGGGACGACGACCGGCCTCGTCGGATTGCGCGTCGATGACCGTGAGGTAATCCAGATAGGCATGAAACAGCTCATGATAGAATACTTCCAATTGCTTGGGTGTCATCGTGCTCAGTGATTGAAGCTCTCTCCCCGCGGCGTTGAACGACAACGACCGGTCGAGCACCATTCGATGGTCACCGGGATGGTACTCTGCCGCGTACGTCCGAAGGTCATCGAATTCAACGTGAATGAAATCCGGCGGAAGCGCCTTCAAGAACTTCGTCGGCAACCGGATGCGTTCGGCGTCCTCAATCAAACGGGCCCACATCTGCTCCGCGCGACTCACACCCCTGGTTGCGTCTGAGGCCCCGATGGCCTGGGCCCACAGCAAGCAACAGCACACCAAGACCAGTCGAGTCGAGAAGCGGCGCATGAGATACCCGAAGAAACGCGAATGCGCGGCGATCAATAATACGAATCCTGCGCCGTCCCCCATGCGTCTTGCCCTCCCTCTTCCACGAGCGCCAACGTCTCAAGAAGACTCGATGACACCTGGTCTAGAAATCGTGAAGGCTTCGAGAGCAACATTCCGCTGGTTTTGTCGTACACATTGATGGGGTAGGTCAAAAATAAATGCCGTTTGGCGCGCGTGACGGCCACGTAGAAGAGTCGCCGTTCCTCCTCCAACTCATCATCAGCCAGAAAGGAATAGGCCGAGGGAAACCGGCCGTCGACCACCCAGATCACAAAGACACACTGCCACTCCAATCCCTTCGCAGAGTGAATCGTCGAGAGCACCATCCGTTCATCATCGCGGTCAGGAGCTTCCACATCCACAGCACTGCCGTCCGGTGGTTCCAACGCCAAGTCGGCCAAAAACTCGTCGATACCCTGGTAATTCTCAGCAATCGTGTGAAGATGGTCCAGATCTCTCGTGCGCTTCGGGTAATCGTCGTATTGGTCCTTCAGAATCGGAAGATAATATTCATAGATATGATTGACCTGCTCGGCAGGCTGGCGATCTTCGGAACCAGCCAAGCTCTCCAATGTATTGGCCAAGCTCTTGAGCCCCGGCCCAGAGCGCCCACTTACCCCGCGCAGCACATCGTAGGGTCGATCCGTGTTCATGATCGCGGCGAGCAGGTCCTGAGCCTTTTTCGGCCCCACCCCTTCCACCAACATCAGCACCCGATGCCAGCTGACGGTATCCAGTGGATTCGAGACGACTCGCACATGCGCCAACAGATCCTTGACGTGGGCGGTCTCGATAAATTTCACCCCACCTCGTTTGAGAAAAGGGAGCCCCTTGCGAGAGAGTTCAATTTCCAGGTCAAACGAATGAAAACTCGAGCGAAAGAGAACCGCCACCTCATCCAGAGATACGCCCTCTTCACGAAGCTCAAGAATCTTCTGCGCAATGAATCGCGACTGCGCATTTTCTCCGGCAGCTTCCACCAGCGACGGCAACGGCCCGTCGATTTTCCTCGTAAAGAGCCGCTTCGAATACTTTTCCGTTGCCTCCTCGATGATGCAGTTCGCGAGGTTCAAGATCGGCTGGGTGCTACGGTAATTTTCTTCCAGCTTATAGACCGTCGTGCCGGGGAACAGCTGTGGGAATTCCATGATGTTCTTGAACGTCGCGCCGCGGAACGCATAGATGGACTGCGAGTCGTCGCCCACGACCATCACATTCTGGTGCGTCGCAGCCAGTTGTCGGATGACCTCGGCCTGCAGCCGATTCGTATCTTGATACTCGTCCACAAGGATATGGCGATACTGCCGGGAAATGTTCGTGCGCGCCGCCTCATCGAACAACAGTAATTGCCGCAGCATGACCAGCAGATCGTCGTAGTCCAACAGTTGCTTCTGCCGCTTCGCAGCCGCATACGCTTTCTGAAGCCGCCCGAGGTCTTCTGAGTGATCCGCAAAGTGACTGAATTCTTCCAAGATGATCTCGTCGAGACTCCGCAGCGTGTTCTCGCTCTTGCTGATCATCTCCATGATCGTCCCCTTGCGGGGAAAGCGTTTGTCTTTTTCGTTGAGCCCCAGTTGCGACCGCACGAGCGCAATGAGATCTTCGGCATCTCCTCGATCCAAAATCGTGAACCCGGGCTCGATGCCGATCGACCGGCCATACCGGCGCAAGAGCAGATTCGCCACCGAGTGGAACGTCCCTCCGCAGACTCGCCGACTACTCACCCCGATGAGATCGCCGGCCCGCTCCAACATTTCCTGCGCGGACTTCCGCGTGAAGGTCAGCAACAGGATATTTGAGGGATCCACACCCGAATCGATCAGATAGGCCACGCGATAGACCAACGTACGCGTCTTGCCGCTTCCCGCGCCGGCAATGACCAGCGACGGGCCGTCGCCCGCCGTCGCCGCCGCCAGTTGCTGCGGATTCAGCGCCGCCGCATAGTCGATCGACAACTTGCGCGGCACGGCCTCCTCAGCCGGTCGTTTCAATACATAGGTTTTCACTTCTCGTTCCATGGAAATATGGTGCAAGAGCTATCGACTAATTCGTTTACTGGGAAGGTTGGATCTATATCACACCCGACCGCCTATTCCTATCCACCTGAGACCATTCCCCACAGCTTGACAACCAACCAGATCATAACGGCAATTGCGAGCAATAAAAGCCCTACCGTTCCCCCGATGATGCCTGCCACATAGAACCAATCCGTGCGGGTCTCACGATCCGGCTTCATGGCCGCTTCCCGAAGCAACACGGCGTTCCTCGCATGACTCCGAAACCAAACCGAGAAGAGATCCCCGACGATGGGGACTGCGCCGACCGCCCCGTTGATCAGGAGATTGAGACTCATGCGAGCCAGCACAATGCGGGGAAGCCGCAGACGCGCCCCCAACCCCAGAATAACCGTCCCAATGAGATTAGCCAATGCATCGCCGATCCCTGGAATGAGTCCGAGCAGCGGATCCAACCCGAGGTACCACGACGTACCGGGAATCCTGATCGTCGTATCAAGCACCTTGGCAAGCATGTCCGCAATTGCAAGCAGATGTTCCTGCGCCTCATCACGCGGCAAGGCTGTGACCCGAGGCTCTGACTCTGTATCTCGCACTGGACTGAATCCCATCCAAACAACCTCATATTGCCATCACTCTAGGAGATTATCCCACCGTCACAGGCATGAGCGTCATCGTGTCGTTGCCGAAGATGTCGATGACTTTGACGGCGATAATGTAACGACCGGGTCTGTCGTACGTGTGTGTAGCGGCTTTCAATTCTAGGTCACGGTCCTGGCGGGTGCGGAAGCTCTGCCATTGGTTCTCGAAGATGTAGGCGCCGGTCCAGCGTTCCTCAAAGTCGTCGGCGGGCAGCTCCAATTCACGCTGTGACGGTTCCTTCCCTGGCAGAAAACCTTGCACGCCGCTGAGGCCGGTGCCGCGCGGAACCTTGATGATCTCCTTCCGGCTCTCGTAATTGAAATCCACGGCCCAGTAGTCCACCCAGTCGGTCCACTTCTTTGTTAATACATCGCGGGTGACCACACCCTGTTTATCCTTGCTGATCTTGATGAGCTTGCCCGATTCACAGACGACCTCGCTTTTGCCTTCTTTCAACTCAGCCTCTATGGATTTTGCGATGCCTTGTGAGTAGTAGACGGAAAAATCTGTGAGTTCCACTGCCAATGTCAGCTTGTCTTTCTTATCGAAACGCGGCGTGACTTCGATGTAGGCCACGTCGTGGAAGCGGACCTGGCCTTTCTCCACGGCGCGTTTGTCGAAGACTTCCGGCGGGATGGTCTTGGGCGCAAGGTCGATGCCCTTCTGCTTCGCCTCGTCCAGCACGGCGGGGAACAGGCCCATTTCAAACTCGAACGCCAGCACGTCCACACGGGAGGCGCTGCGCTTACGGCATTCTATGATGACTTCTTCAATGAACAGCCGCCCCACCGGCAGGTTGATCGGACCGACAACCACCAGCCGCCCGCCCTGCTTGCCATGGAAGAAGGCTGTTTCCGATAAAGGCTCGGCACGGTAGGCTTTCAAGATCAAGTCGCGGAACTCCGCCTCTTTCTTCGCCAGCGCCTGTTCCTTCTTCTTACCTGTAAGCCGCCCGGCGACATTCAGGTAGGCTTGGCGCTCGTAGCGACCCAGGTTGAGCACCTCGAAGGCGCGGAAGGGGTTGCCGGACGCCTTCAACTCGCGCTGGACTTGGATAAGCCGCTTGCGGGTGGTGTGAATCCCGAACTTACCGAGGTCGGTGGCGATCCATTTTCGCCCGAGCTTTTCGGCCACGGCGGCGGTCGTACCGCTGCCGCAGAAGAAGTCTGCCACCAAATCGCCTTCGTTGCTGGAGGCTTTGATGATGCGTTCGAGCAATTCCTCAGGCTTCTGGGTGGGGTATCCGACTCGTTCTTCAGCCATCGGATTCGTCAAGTTGATATCTGTCCAAATGTCTTCAACTTGCTTGCCTTTCGTCTCATTCAGATACCACTTATATCGCCAGCCTGCTCCTTCACGTTGCGGTGGAATTAATTTCCTCTCTGCTTTGAGGCGCTCAAACGTCTCCTGCGAATACGTTTTTAAGGAGACGCTCTGCCAAGGACCGTTCGGATCGTTATCGGGATTCTTAAATCGCTCCAAATAATCCTCCGAATGCGGAGCGAATTGTTGTTCAAACTGAAACTGTTGCCCTCGGGAAAAGAAAAAGATGCTGTCGTGATTCGTTGGATACTTAGCGGCCCGAGCTTTACTGCTCCCTGCAAATGGCGTTCGTTTCCAAACGATATGATTCAGAAAGTTGTCTTTCCCGAATATTTCATCCATTGCCAAACGCACGTAGGCATTTACCCGCCAATCGCAATGCACGTAGATGCTGCCCTCGGGATGCATCAAGTCGCGCATCAGGATGAGCCGTTCATAAATCATGGCGATGAAGGAATCCGCGCCGCGCCCCCAGGTATCGCGGTAGGCGATCTGTTCGAGGAGATTCGGCTCCTTATGGAATGTTTCGCCGCCGATCTCGATGTCCATGCTGAAGTCCGCGCCGACATCGAAGGGCGGGTCGATGTAAATCAGCTTGAGGCCGCCGGCCTCCTCGATCTGGCGGCGGAGCGCCCCGGATTTCAGCGAGGAGAGAATGAGTTTGTTGTCGCCCCAGATCAGCTTATTGGTCCAGCCTTTGACCTGACGCCCGCCCAGGTCGAGATCGAGTTCTCCATTGTTGGGCTGTTCTTTTCGAGGTTCGTCGATATGTTCAAGCGTCTGGAACGGGAGCACGGCAGTGCAGACTTCCCGGCTTTTGCCATTCCAGACCAACTCAACCTCGCGCTTATCGGCAAACAGGAGAAATCGATACTTCTCCGGCAGCGGCTTGCCCTCTTCGACGAGCTTGATGAGGTCGCGCTTTTCAGCGTCGGAGAGGTCGTATCGTTCGGAGTCGTGTGATCGTGCCATAAAACGGTCTTCCCCTCGATCAGGCCCGAATCTAGTGACTACCCTCTCTCTTACCCTCTTTAAAGGGTAATACCCAATTCAGTACCCATTTGATTAGGTACTACCTATTTCCACCGCCATGCCTCGGGCATAATGCGGTAAAAACCGTTAGAAACAGGGTAATAACCCCTCACTTATTACCCCATTTCGGCTGAGCATTACGCCATTTCGCCCCGCGGCCTTTCCCGACCGGAATGATGACGCCGGCCTCCCGTGTGGGCACCATGGGCGGTTTGGCTACGAGTTGGAGGAGCGTCATCATAGCTGGCTCTTGTACTCCGTAAAGCTCGATGTGAGCGCGGCAAAGGTGCCGGGCGTATGCTTCTCGAAACCGACTTGATCTACGAAGACAAAGTCGTATCGCCGGCCATCCTCCTCGGCAGCAGTGGCGTCAGCGCACCACAGCTTGAGCCGCGCCATCTTCTGTGGCAGATCCAATTCCTCCCGCCCCTTAGTCTCGACGATCCAAACCGTGCCATCGGTTGTGCGCACGATGAAATCCGGCGCATAGGTGGAAAGGTCTCCGTCGGCCCTCACATAATCGAGTTTGAAACCCACCTGCAGGTAGTTCTTGGCAAACGCCTCCACGTCTTTCGCAGATTCCAGAAAGGCGGCGAACGACAGCTCAAACCCACCGGACTGAGCCTCGCCAACTGTTTTGGTGAAAATCGATTTCCTCGCCGCGAGGAACGGGCGATGCTCGGTGCGGAATGGGCGCGTCTCGCGCAGGCGAATCCTGGCCTCGATGCGCGTGGTGCCGGTATCTTGAATGGTCAGCGAGTTGATGGCGGACTTGAACGCGTCATACAGCACTTTGCCGACTTCCGGCTCGGACAGATTACGGAGGACGACCGGATCTTCGAGGTTCACCAGTGGGGAGGCAAACAGATGTTCGCGCATGAAGGTTTTCACCTTCCCATAGAGCACATCGTAGCCGCCGACCAGACGAAGGTCCTTGAGCAATTGCCGGGCAAAGAATGCGACGACGGAGCGGTAGTCGGCAGGCCCGGATCCGTCAAGGTGGATCGTGTGATCGATCTCCCCATCGAGCATCGTCTTGAAGACAATCTCTCTGGTCTCCTCGGGCGTAAACGGTTTGAGCGGCAACCGCCTGTTACCTAGGTCCGACGGGTCGAGCGAATCCAGCTCTTTGTATTCACGCTGAAAGCGGCGAGTGAGCTTGGGAAGCGGAATGTCGAGGTCTTCCAGATTCTTCTCCTGATTCTCTGTATCCACTTCGACAATGAGCGAGTCCTGGCGTGTCGTGCCACTCCCCATTGGCACACGTTCAAAACTGACGCCCTCAGCTTGGATGGACTCGACAAACTCCATAAATGCGGGGGTGCCCATGACGGAGACAGTTTCCCTCGTATCAGTGCCGAAATACATCCGGCGCAGGCCTCGCCCAAGCGTTTGCTCAGGAAGGATTTTGCTCTCCGCGCTGTATTCCCGCAGACCGACAATAACTGTTACGTTCCGCACATCCCAGCCCTCCTTGAGCATGAGGACGGACACGATGGCCTTACAGCTGCTTTGCCAGGTATCGATCTCGTTTGCATCCTTGCGGAGCTTTCGCAGCTCCACTTCCTTTTTCCCTGAAGCCGCCTCGGAAATTTCTCCGTTGTTCTTGGTGTGGATGACCAGCACCCCGCCTTGCAGTTCAGGGCAGATCTTTTCAAGATAGGCTCCCACGTCGTCGCAATTGCGGGTGTCGTCTACCATCACGAAAAGCACGGCTTTCTTGCCGAGGGCCTGGTGCTCGGCAAAACTCTTTCTCCATTCTTCGATGCCTAGCTTGAGATAGTCGTCGTATTTTTCGGTGAAGATCGGAGTCTTGATTGTTTCCGGATCCCGTAGCTTTGCTCGACTGGCAGCATCGGGAAGGACGGGGTGCTTGACCACATTCTGATGGATCGCCTCAACCAGTGGGTAGTCGGACACCGTCTGCACGAAGATCGCCCCGTTGTTGTGGCGCGGCGTGGCGGTCACGTCCACTTGCAAGGCCAGACGCCCATCTTTTTGGAGCATCTTGTGATGGATGTCTTGAATGGACTTGAACCAGGCCATCTTCGGGTCATGGATATGGTGCGCCTCGTCGTTGAAGACGGCCAGCTCCTCGATCTCGCGCACAATCTCACCGAGGTCGGTTTGGCTATCAGTGGTTTTACCGGCAGGCTTGGGACCAAAGGGCGACAGAAAGTACTCGCGCAAATCGTCGTCCTCCAGCGAAGGATCGGCCACGTCGCCGAGAAAAACTCGGTGGATGTTGGTCAGGAACAGATTGCCGGCGTCGCGGACGACACGCACGTCATCCTGGATATGCAGAGCGAGCTGGAAATCATCGCGCCAGTTTCGGCCTTCATGGCCGTTTCCCGGCAGAATCGGGTCGTTAAAAAATATCCTGAGACCGTCGAAATCTGCCCGCAGACGGTCGAGTACGATGATGTTCGGCGCAATGACGAGGAAATTGCGCGACAGCGTGGAGTCCGTTTCGTATAGTTTGTGAAAGAAGCTCCAGGTGATGAGCAGGGATAGGACTTTGGTTTTCCCGGCGCCGGTCGCCATTTTCAGCACATAACGCGGCCAGTCTTCATCGAACATGCCGGAGGAGACTGCGCCGGACGCATCGAATCGAAGCAGATCATATTTCTCGCGGGCACGGCGGACTTCGAACAGCCAGATGACGGTCTCCACCGCCTCACGCTGGGCAAAATAATAGCGAAAGGGAGAGAGCGAACCGTCAGCGTTTTCGACCAGGTGCTCGGTCTCGAACCAGTGACGGAGCAACGCTGCCGAAGTGGCAGACGCCCCGGCATATCCTTTGGCGCGCCAGACAAAGACTTCTTGCCGCACCTTCGCCACAAGTGGCGGAATAAGCTTTCCAGCCATGTCGCGGAGCGCTTCGTCGGCCGGAAACCACCGTTGTTCGGGAATCAGCGGGGCATATGGGGAGGTTGGGAAATCAGGATGAAGCGACATACCTTGCCTACATTCTCAACTTTGAGGCGGAAGCTTACCTTTTTCTCTAAGAGAAATCACACTATTTGGGATTCGCACCTAACTTCTTGGAACCCATCTGATTCTCTCGTCTCCTCTTTGCTCCCCACTCATGTCTCCGCTATAATCCCTTGTTCCACGGAAGACCCATGGCTACAGCAACCACTGAATACAAGGAATGCCTCCGCCAGCTGGCCGAGCTGATGCTCGCCGTGTCGGGCGAATCCGTCACGATGATGAAGCGCCATGCGCCAGAGCAAGCGCTGAAACTCACACGTCAGGATGAGTGGAGCATCTATCTGGAATTCCTCAAAATCATGTTCAATCTCACGGATCGGCTGGTGGCCCTACACATTCCGCTGAAAGACCAGATGCAGTTCATGAATGGGCTGGAAGACGCTGTGACGCAACAGATGAAGCGTGCGTTGGAGCCGGCGTTCGGAAACAACGCCGACCAGATGGAAATCGTCGTGACCATCGGGACGACTGTGGCGGAAAGTCGGCAGACCTACGAGCACTACAAGTTCCTGATCACGGAAGACTCCAAGATAAAGAGTGAGATGTTCCGCAACTTCGGCGAGAAGGTGGCTGAGGCGCTCGGAACCCCCGGCAATGCGCAGCTCTGCTCAGCAGCGTCACTCTGCGCCGGCGCTGTCGTCCCGGCGCTCAGCGCGGTCCTACAAGGACAGGCTCCCCCTTCTCCGGAGCCCTCACCGCCTGTCCAGCCTGCTGCCGGGGCCACGACCGATCTGAAGAAGTCCACCGGGCAGGAGATCAAGCTCGTCAGCTTGATGTCGAGCGTGTCGGGCGAGGAAGTCGAGACCCGGTGGGGACTTCACCCACGGTTTCGTGAGGATCTCACGCCGTCCGAGCTGCAGCAACTCACGAAACTGCTCAACCAAGTCACAAAAATCCTTGGCGAACGGTATGCCGCCGTGGCATTCTCCAAAGATTGGGCCTCATGGCATAAGGCCGGGCACGCCTGATCCCACCAGTGATCGCCCGTCATTATCGATACCCGATCCGTTATCTTGACTAAAGGAGCGCTTGTGGATTCTCTGAACAGCATGAACAATTCTCTCCCGCAAAATCTTCGTCGTCTACCCGAACTCGCGCAGAATCTCTGGTGGAGTTGGACGCTGGAAGCTCGCCAACTGTTTGAAGCCATCGATCCGACCCTCTGGTTTCTCACCCACCACAACCCGGTCAAACTGCTGGCCGATGTGAAGCCCGACCGATTGGCGCGCTTGGCCGAAGATCCCTCGTTTCTCCGCCAATATTCGGCTGTGTTTCGATTGTTCGACGAATATCTGGCCAACAAGAAAAGTTGGGTCGGAACGCACCATGCCGATTTGACCAAGGCGACCATCGCCTACTTCTCGGCCGAATTCGGGTTGCATGCCTCCGTCCCCATTTATAGCGGCGGGCTCGGCATCTTGGCCGGAGACCACTGCAAAGAGGCGAGCGACCTCGGGATACCGCTGGTCGGAATCGGGTTCATGTACCCGCAGGGCTATTTCCACCAACGTATCACCCCTGAAGGATGGCAGGAAGCTGCCTACGCTCCGTTCAACCGCGACGAGTCTCCGATTCACCTGGCCTTGACTCCGTCGGGAGCACCGTGCCGCTTTGCCGTCGAGATGGGCGATCGTTGCGTGACGGCGGCGGTCTGGAAAGTGCTGGTGGGCCGTATCACGCTGTATCTGATCGATACGGATGTGCCGGAAAACAGCCCGGAGGACCGCGCCCTCTCCGCCCGTCTCTACGGCGGGGATCAAGAAATGCGGATTTCTCAGGAGATCTTACTGGGGATCGGCGGCGTGCGTATGTTGCGCGCGCTCGGCATCTCGCCGTCGGTCTGGCATGCCAACGAAGGCCACTCGGCCTTCCTCACGTTAGAACGGGTGCGAGAGCTGGTTCAGAGCGGTTCGACCCACGCAGAGGCTTGCGAGCTTGTCCGCCAGAGCACCGTCTTCACAACCCATACGCCCGTCCCGGCCGGACATGACGTCTTCCCACACCATCTGATGGATCGATATTTTGCCGGGTACTGGGAGCAACTGGGCCTCTCGCACGAGGAGTTTCTCCGCCTCGGCGACGCTCCCGAATCCCAACACCACGGTTTCAACATGACCGCGCTCGTGATGCGTCTATCGGCCCACGTCAACGGCGTCAGCCGAGAGCATGGCCGTGTGACACGAGAGATGTGGCGGCACTTTTGGCCGGGTTTGCCGACCGATCAGATCCCCATCCGGAGCGTGACCAACGGCATTCATGTGCCGACATGGGTCTCACCGGAGCTGCACCACCTGTACGGTAAGTCTCTCAGCCCGACCTGGACCCAGACCTGTGATGATCCGGCCATGTGGCAGCGCGTGATGGATGTGCCCGATCATGAGCTGTGGGCCGTGCGACAGGCGATGAAGCGGAAACTGATGGGGTTCATCCGGGAACGGGCCAGGAACGGATGGATGCAGGGGCATCTCCAACCATCGCAAGTGATCACGCGTGGAACCCTCCTGGACCCCGAAGCGTTGACGATCGGGTTCGCCCGACGATTCGCAACATACAAACGGGCCACGCTGCTCTTTCGAGACTTGGAGCGGTTGAAGGCCATCCTTCAAGACCGATGGCGGCCGGTTCAACTGATCTTTGCAGGCAAGGCCCATCCCGCCGATGAGCCGGGTCGGTACTTCATCCACGAAGTGTTGAACTTCTGCCACGACCACAAACTCGGGGGCCACATCGCCTTCCTTGAGGACTACGAGATGCATATGGCGAAGTATCTCGTCCAAGGCGTCGACATTTGGTTGAATACCCCTCGCTTTCCCATGGAGGCCAGCGGCACCAGCGGCATGAAAGCCGCGCTGAACGGGGTGTTGAATCTCAGCGTCCTGGATGGGTGGTGGGTAGAAGGATACAATGGAGCCAATGGGTGGGGAATTCACCCGTTAAGCGAGCCGGTCGACACGCGAGATCAAGATCATCACGACGTGGAGCAACTCTATCGCACTTTAGAACAAGAGATCGTCCCGCTGTTCTATCAGCGCGATCGAGACGGGATCCCCCGCGGCTGGCTCCAAATGGTCAAAGAATGCATACGCACCGTCGCGCCTCAATTCTGCACCACGCGCATGCTCAAAAATTATGTCAGTCTGATGTACCGTCCCGCGACGGTGCGCATACCGACGACATGGTAGCTCGGTTCGACGCGAGGAACCGTCCTCCCCTGGAGCATCCGTGGTGGAATCGAATGTCCAGCCTGTTGGCATGGGGTACGCTCACACTGAGCCTCATCACAACGGCTCTCCATGCCGCAACTCCGGAACCTCCTGCAAAGGTTGAGTCGAAGGCCGCGGCGCTTTTCAAAGCCGGTGATTACTCGGCTGTGACGAATCTGTTCGGGGAGCTGCCGCCCGACGCAACACCGTCGACCGCATTCCTCCGGCTCGCCTTGCTGAGTTATGTCCGGCTCGGACGGCCGGACGACGCGCTGACGATCTACGCCGCACTGAGCCAGACCGGAAAATCACATGATGATTCCCTTCTCCGTCCCTTGGCGCTCGGCCTGATCACCAGCCATGTCCGAGACCGCCACGAACACGTTCGCATCGCCGCCTACTCGGCCCTCGCGGAATTGGGCCTCCCGGAGACCGCCGCGTTGTTGGAGGATGGGTTACTGGATACCTCCGTTGTCGTCCGCGCGCGAGCCGCAGAAGCGATCGGGAAAGCCGGACTCGCGGGAACATCCGGCGCGTTGCGTCGCGCATTACGGGATGAGATGCCGACCGTCCGCATTGCCGCCATGACGGCGTTAGGTGACGCGCAGGCGAGCGATGTTCGACAGCGGCTCCTCGATGTCACCCGCACTGAAGACGGGCCAGAAGCCGTCTTCGCCTGCGCCGCGTTGGTCAAACTGGGGTTTTCCGAGAAGCTGAACGATATCAAGAGCGCCGCGACTCTACCGGATGCCGAATCGAGAATGGCGGCGCTGGGCGCGCTGGGACGCCTCAAGCGCCCAGGAAGCCTGGCGGTCCTCTCCCAAGCCGTGTATGATCCCGATCCGTCGGTGCGAGCCTTCGCCGCCGGAGCGCTCGGAGAATTCGGTTCCCCAAACGTCGTGGCTCCGCTGACCCATGCCATCGGAGATGAAATGGGGATGGTTCGCGGCGTCGCCGCCGCAAGCTTGGGACGACTCGGCGTCAAGGAGAATCGGCCCCTCCTGCTGGCGCTCACCAGGGACCCGAATCCTCACGTCCGTGCCAGCGCGACCGAAGGGTTGCTCCGCCTCGGAGATGCGTCGGCGCTGTCTGTCGCCACCGATCTGGCGCGACACCCGGACCCTTCCGTTCGCGGTGCAGCGGCGCAGGCGCTGAGCGCCTCCTCGGACAAACAAGCCTTGACGCTTCTGCAAACTCTCATCCAAGACCGGCAACCGCTTCCTCGACTGATGGCCGCCAAGGCGTTACGAACGCACCCTGCCGAGGCCGTCCCGGTGCTGGTTCGGTCGCTCCAAGACTCCGACGAGGCGGTGCGTATCGCGTCGGCACACAGCCTCCTGCAACAGATCACTCGATTGGCCTCACAACAACGTCGCCGTTAACGGGGGACCGGTTATGATGAAATTTTTCACGGTGCTCTTGCTGCTCGTCGGCGCCTTCGGAGCAGGCTACTATATGGGTCAACGACCCGTCGGCACACTGCAGCGAAACGTCGCCGAGCTGCAACAGTCCTTAAAGGATGCGTCCAGAAACGTGTTGGACACGACGCTCGGGATCGAGCGCGACCTCCGCCGGCGTCAAGGGCTCGTGGAAGCGAAGTCCAGATTGGTACAGGCGAAAGCGCAGATGGTGGAACGCAATTTCGGCGAGGCCGCCAAGGCGCTCTCCGAGGCCATCGATGCGGTAGAAGCCATCTTCAAGGGGACCAAGGCCGACACCATGACGAATGCCTTACGGGATCTGGCTGGATCGCTCCGAGAAGTGAAACTTGAGCTTGCGATGGGAAAAGCGGTCGCCGTGAAGAAGTTGGATGAGCTTCAGCTGAGGATGGATCAGCTTCTGAGCAAATAACTTAGGCGTTGGTCGGTTGGGAAAGAGCCGGCTTCTTCCACTTCGCAAGAATTCGCTCAGCCCGCATTTTGACCACCATGTCCGGATCCTTGAGCAACGGCTTGATGGCCTCACGCCCCCGTTCGTCGCCGATCGACTCCAAGGCGGCAGCCGCCGTCAATCGAGTGAACCAGTCCCGATCCCCGAGCATGTCGATGAGCGGCGTGATGGCGTCGCTGCTCTTGATCCGCCCCAAGGCCAGCACCGCGCTCTTCCGAACATTTTCATCCTTGTCTCGAAGCGCCCCGATCAACTTCTCGACGGCAGGCTCACCGAGCTCCACCAAGGCATGAATAGCATCATCCTTAAACTCATCGTTCCGAAGTTGGAGCATCAGCGGATCGAGCACCCGCTCATCACGAATTCTCCCGAGCGCCAAAATGGCGTATTTTCGCACGTCCCAGTCGCGCAGCAGTTTAAGCAGCATCTCAACAGCAGGAGAGCCTACCTGACCCATCGCTTCGATCGCGACTTCCCGCACCTGCCAATCACCGTCGCGCAACGCGCGTGCCAATGGTTCCACACACCGCTCATCACCCATTTCGCCCAGCGTGATGACGGCCTCTCGCCGGACGACCCAATCAGGGTCGTTGAGGAGATCGATTTGGATCTCGATCTCATCTTTGATCTGCTCCTCCTCAAGCGCCACGGCCTCTTGTTGAACGGCGGCTGATTCGGCAGGGAGAAGCTGATCGGACTGCGCCGAATCGGATACGACGTCACCACGCAGTCCATCGGCGTCGTGATGACCGAGGGGATTCATACCCGGCGATGAAGATTTTGGGTCTTGTTCCATAAAGAAAGAGAAGAACGAACAGGTACAGCTATCTGAACGAGTCCATTAGTGTTATGCAGCGGCCGCCTCGGCCTTACTTCCAGCTGCTCGCTTCTTCCGTTGCGTAAGCGCCCGCCTCTTCCGCTGCTCCCTTTTCAATCGCTTCTTCAGCGACCTTAGTGCAGCGTCTCCTTGCGAATTCTTGTGGTCGGTGCGATTGGCGACAATCTTCTTCTTGAGTTTCGCTTCTTCCGGCTCCGCGACCTGCTTTTTGGCCATCGATCTATGCCTCCCCTTCGATAGACGAACGAGCTATCAGCCGATTATTGAGAACAGGCAGTCTAGTGGAGACCTTTGGGCACTGTCAACCAGGATGGAAGCACCGTCGGTGAAGTTAGGCGAGCACCAGCGCAGCGACAGAGGTTTCCGCTGAATGATCGACGGCGAGCATCGCCAAAGCCCAGCGGTTGCGCCTGGCTACCCAGAGATTACCCTGAAGATTGCGAGCGTGAGCAGCCATGCCGGATGAAGCCTGGCCGGACACTGGTCCGGAATCGGCAAGCACCGAGACCGTTCGTCCGGTCAACGTCTCCGACAGCCACATGAGCTCCGGACGTCGCTGACCGACGATCTCGATTTGCACAAAGGTCAATCCCTCGCGCTCCATGCCCAGTTGCAGCGCCGCTCGGCGGGACAGATCGAGGATTCGCCCTTTCTCATACGGACCTCGGTCGGTAATCCGCACATAGAGATGTTTGCCGTTGTTCAGATTGATCACCCGGACCACGCTCCCGAGAGGCATGGTTCGATGCGCCGCAGTCAAGGCGTCCATATCGAACAGTTCTCCGTTCGCCGCCTTCCTGCCGTGGAACTGCGCTCCATACCAAGACGCAACCCCTCGATCTTTGATGCCGACGTCGAGTTGCACGTCCCCTTTGGGAACCCATGAACAGGCTCCCAACGAGAGACAGAAGATGAATGCCAAAGAACCTGAGAAGGGGTGCCGATTGTGATGAGAGTGGGTGTTCATGCTATAAGCCGCCTCCCTCTGCCGACATCATTCACTTCAGGGACAAGTGAAGATCAGGGTATGAAAGGTCCGCGATTTCGACAACACCGACAGGAGTACCTGTATCCCCCACCTCCGTATGGAATGCCCTGTTGATCCATGAAGAGAACGGTCCCATCCAGAGATGATGATGGGTCCGTTCGTGCCCCCTATATAAATGAGCGCGCAATGAAATTCAACTCATGAAGCCGACGATCGATCTGGCTTCTGAGCGGCGAACGCTCACGTGTGCGCTCGCACGTCGATAGCGCCATCCGTCGGCGTCAGGAAGACCTGCCGAATCCATACGGCCATATTGACTGCCTTGGAGGTTGTGAGTAAGATCCCCACTCACAAACGTATAAGGTGCAGTTTCGAGAACGAGACCGCTCCAGTCTCCACGGTTGTTCGCACCGATTTCACTTTCGTGATCGACGTCCACAACATTACAAAGCGGTACGGCCATCATACGGCGATCGATCGAGTCACGTTCTCGGTGGCCAAGGGAGAGGTGTTGGCATTTCTTGGTCCCAACGGCGCGGGCAAAACGACCACGATGCGAATCCTGACGTGCTTCATGCCGGCGACTGAAGGCCACGCGAGCGTCGCGGGGTTTGATTGCACCGATCAGCCGTTGGACGTTAAACGACAAATCGGCTATCTGCCGGAAACTCCGCCGGTGTACCAGGAATTCACCGTCACCGAGTATCTGACCTTCGTCGGGCGACTCCGCGGCATGACGGGACAGCGCTTGACGGCGGCGCTCGACCAAACCATCGGCAAGCTTGAGCTGGGCTCGGTCCGTCACCGGCTGATCGGCAACCTCTCGCGAGGATACCGCCAACGCGTGGGACTGGCGCAAGCGCTGCTCCATGATCCTCCGGTCCTGATCCTCGACGAACCGACGGTCGGACTCGACCCCAAACAGATCATCGAGATCCGGGAGCTCATCAAGAGCCTGGCTGGCTCCCATTCCGTGATTCTCAGTACGCACATCCTTCCGGAAGCGACCGCAGTCTGCCAACGAGTCGTCATTATCAATAAGGGTCGTATCGTCGCGGAAGACACGCCTGAACAGTTGTCGGCCCGATTGCGTCAGTCAGAGAAGGTGTCCATCACGCTCAAGACCGCTCCCGCCGACTGCGAGAGGAAACTTCGCGCGATCCCAGGCATGCTCAATGTCCTGCCGGGGCAGGGAGGAGGGAGCTTCCTCCTGGAATGCGAGCTGGGCCGTGATCTGCGTGATGAGATTGCGCGTCTGGTGGTCGCATCCGACTGGGGGTTGCTCGAACTCCGAACCGTGTCGATGACGTTGGAAGACGTCTTCCTCCGGCTTACGCACCACGAGGATCACCTCCCAGATTCGGCAGAGGCCCTGGTCCATGCCTCCGTCGAACGGATGGACGCATAGGTGTACCCATGACCCCGGTGCAGGCCGTCATCGCCAAAGAACTTCGCGGATACTTCGTCTCCCCCATCGTCTACGTCGTCGGAGCGGTCTTTCTGCTCATCTTCGGACTGCTCTCGTATCTCTACGTCGGTTTTGCCGGGGCACAGGCCATCCAACTGATGCAAATGCAGGAAGAAGCGGCCCAAATCAACCTGAACGACCTGGTCTTCCGAAACCTCTTTGCCAGCGTACGGATCGTGTTGCTGATCATTTTGCCGATCCTGACCATGCGACTGTTCGCGGAAGAACGGAAATTGCGGACCTTTGAGTTCCTGCTGACGTCACCTATCAGGATCAACGACATCATCATCGGCAAATTCGTGAGCGTGTTGCTGATCTATCTCGGTCTCTTAGGATCGACGGTCCTGGTCCCGACCGTGTTGATGCTGTTCAGCGATTTTGATTGGAATCCGATCTGGACCGGGTACCTGGGGATGGCGCTGCTGGGGGCATTGTTTCTCGCTGTCGGGGTCTTTGCGTCGGCGTTGACGGAGAACCAAATCGTCGCGGCCTTTGTGAGCTTCGGCATGCTCTTGACGATCTGGTTGATCGCCGGATTAGGGAGTCTCTTCGGAGATACCACCGCGGGCCATATTATTTCATATATCTCGTACATGGAGCACTATGATCACCTCGTCCGCGGGTTGATCGACACGAGCGACCTCGTGTACTTCGGCAGCGGACTCGCGCTCATGCTGTTTCTCACACATCGCGTCGTGGAATCGACTCGCTGGAAATGAACCTCAAATCCATTCCTCTCGGTCTCATCGGAGTCGTCCTTGGAATCGGCGGCATGATCGCCTACAGCCTTCGACCTGACTGGCTGTGGGCCGTCACGATTGCAGAAGGGGCGGCGCTCCTCTCGTTGGTCCTGTTCTTCGTCTTGCATTTCGAGACCGTGAAAGCATTCTCCGGCCGGCGTTCCACCAAGATGGGACTGAACAGCGTGCTGATGATCCTGCTTTTTTCTGGCATTCTGATCATCGTCAATTTTCTCGCGTCTCGCCACTCTGTGCGGTGGGATCTCTCGGAAAATCAGAATTTTACACTCGCGCCGCAAACCTATCGCGTCCTCAGAACGTTGCCGCGCGACGTCAAGATCACCGTGTTCACTCGGGAAAAGGATCCCGGCTACCAGGCATTCAAAGAGCGGCTGGAGAGTTATCGGCAAGCCTCTTCCAAGCTCAGCGTGGAGTTCATCGATCCTGAGAAACAGCCCAAGATAGCCCAGAACTATGGGATCTTCCGGACCGACACCGCCATATTCGAGAGCGACGGACAGACCATCCGCGTCGCATCGCCGTCCGAGGTCGAGTTGACCGGAGCCTTGATTCGTATCTCCAAGGACTCCAAAAAGCGCATCGTCTTTGTCGAAGGCCACAGCGAATTGAGCGTCGAGGATAAGGAACGCAACGGCCTGTCGATCGCGAAAGAAGCCCTCATTCGCCAAGGGTACGACGTCGGCAACGTCTCGCTCCTCAAGGAGTCCGCCGTGCCGGACCACACGTCGGTGTTGGTGCTGGCCGGACCGCGCCGTTCCATCATGAAGGACGAACAGGACCGTATTCGGGCATACGTGGACAAGGGTGGTCACTTGTTGGTGTTGGTCGATCCCGATACCCAGACCGGCTTGGAATCATTACTGGCCCATTGGGGACTGGGGCTTGGTCCAGGTGTGCTCGTAGACTTGCAAGATCGGTTAGCGCAGGGAGACCTTACCGCGTTGCTGGTCAGAACGTTTACCGAACACGAGATCACCCAGGACCTCACGTCTGCTGTGCTGTTGCCCCTCTCCCGACATATCACGTTCGACGAGGAGGTCGGGAAAGACTGGGACTTCGTACCGCTCGCCCGAACCTCGCCGAACAGTTGGGCCGAAACGAACATGCAAGGCCGCGTCGTGAGCCTCAGCGAAAAGGAAGATGTGAAGGGGCCGCTCCCCATGGCCGCTGCGTTGTCGCCCAAGAAGGCCCCGGAAGAAGGTGAGCCTCGCCCGGCCATCGCCGTCATCGGCAACTCGACGTTCGTGTCCAATGCCTTCTTCAATTTTCCCGGCAACAGCGACTTCTTTCTCCATACGATAGCCTGGCTCGCCGAGGAGCGAGATTTGATCTCCATCGCACCGAAAGAGCCGGCGTTGCGGCCGTTCACGCCCAATCCCACCCAGGAACGGACGCTGATTTACACTCAGGTCGTCTTCCTTCCGCTCCTGACGTTGCTCACCGGCATTCTCGTGTGGAGAAAACGCAGGCGCCTCTAGCCTATGCCACGGTACATGCCTACACTCCTGATGTTGGGGATTCTCGCCGGTCTGGGGGGCTATCTCTATCTTGTGGAGTTTCCCGCCGAACAGCGGGAAGAAAAGCTGGAAACCGAACAGAAGCGACTCCTTCCTTTTCCGGAAACCGTCATTACCGGACTCTCGATCACGACCGCGCAGGGACCGATCGCGTTCAAGCAGAATGCCCCGGGGAAATGGTCGATCGTCGCCCCGCTTCAAACGGACGCCGATCCCCGCGAAGTGCAGGCACTCCTTCGAGCGCTGGTTACAGGGACGATCACCCGAACCTTCGACGAGCACACCACTGCCTTGGCGCCGTTCGGACTCGATCAACCCGTGACCACCCTGACCATCACAGCGGGGGCGCAACAGGAGACCATTGCGATCGGCGACAGCGGTCCGCTCTCCAATACGCTGTACGTCCTTCGCGCGTCGGACCGGCGCGTGTTGCTGACGACCCTCGCGCCGAAAGACTTCATCAACAAATCCTTGATGACCTTTCGACGGAAGGAGCTGTTGCGATTCGTCCAAAACGATGTCGAACGAGTCCGCCTGACGTATCCGACCACTGAAATCGTGATCGAGAACACGGGGAAGAATAAGTCCCGACCCTCATGGAAGATCATGTACCCCGTCGAAGCAGAAGCCGATCAGAATGAAGTCCGGTCGTTGATGTTCCGATTGGAGGATCTGAAAGCACTGAGCATGATCGACCCGGGCCCTGAACGAGACACGGTGAGCACGACCCTCACGACGCACAAAGTGAAGATCACGTTGTATACCGCCGGCGGAGACCAGTCGGTCCGACTCTATCAACCGGACCCTCAAAGCGGTGAGGCGATTGCGCAAACCACGCAGGATGGGCCGCTTTACCGCATTAACCCCGTACTCATCAAAGACCTGACAAGAGATCTCTTCAATCTTCAGGATAAGCGACTCCTCGGACTCGACACCACGGATGTGGCCATGCTGTCGGTGAAGACGCGGGATCAGCAGTACATGTTGATCAATCAAAGCGGCGAGTGGGTACTTGAAGACCAGTCCATGATGAAGGTCAGCCAGGAAACCGCCGATCTGTTCGTCAGCCGGGTGGCGAACCTTCCGGCCGAAGAACGTGTCATGAAACAATCCGCCCCGCTGGCCCCCTATGGGTTATTGGCCCCGAGTGCTGAATTTGTTGCCACTGGGAAGGACGGCAAGACGCTCGGGAAGCTGACCCTCGGCAACCGGGCAGGCGATCTGCTCTATGCCACCGGCCAACGACTCCATGGGGTGTTTCAAGTGCGGCCGGACCTTCTCACTCAGATTCCATCGAAGACCGACCTCCTCAAGCACACACAAGCCAGAGACGGTGCAAGCCACTAACGACAGACGCTTTTTCGTTCCTGAGATACCCACGCAATCTGCATCTCCATGGGCACCTTGCTCCAAAACTAGTGGCTTTACTAGTTACGTGAGGCTCTAGTTTCCATAAGATGCGTTCTCACCTATTGTCGTGACCTCAGCACCGGACGCTCAGAATACCGATCAGACGAAAGTGAACATCCTTCATGAGGCACACACTCGCCGCCGCTTTTCTCGTTGTGATGGGCTCGACCGCCTCCGGATGCGGTGACTCAGCGACCGTCAACCCAGTGGTGGAACTTGCCAGCCTGACGGTTACGCCAGGCACACTCCAACCGGCCTTCAGCGGTGGAACCACTCAGTACAACGTCGAACTGTCCAACGCTATCGCGAGCGTGACGATCACCGCCCAGCCTGCAGTGGCCGGCGACACCGTCACGATCAATGGCCGGACCGCGATGAGCAGCGTTATCACGCTGGGTGCGCCGGGAACGACGACACCGGTGAGCATCGTCGTATCGGAGTCAGGTACGAACTCGAGAACCTATACCGTTCTGCTCGTGAGAGCCGACATCACTGGGAACAATTCGTTACAGAACCTGACCGTATCGCCTGGGACTCTGACTCCTTCATTCGACGAAAACGTACAAGCCTATACCGTCAATGTCGACAGCAATATCGGAAGCATCACGGTGACCCCCACGCTTTCGGATACAGCCTCCTCGATGATGATAAATGGGCAGGTCTCCGGCTCCGGGCAGCCCCGCACGATCTCTCTCAACTCCGCAGGGCAAACCACTACCGTCTCCATCGTTGTAGTGGCTCAGAACGGAAGTGAGAAAACCTACTTCATGGCAGTCAGTCGTGGTGTGTCGGGAAACAACAGCCTACAAAGGTTAACGATCTCACCGGGAACGTTATCCCCGACATTCAGCGCCGGTACCGTCGGGTACAGAGTGAATGTCGCAAGCAATGTGATGAGCGTCACTGTGACTCCGACGCTGCAAGATACCACTGCCAGCATGACAGTGAATGGCCAAACCACCGACTCCGGAGAGGCCCTGTCC
The DNA here is from genome assembly GCA_964435885.1 of uncultured Nitrospira sp. GTDB lineage: Bacteria > Nitrospirota > Nitrospiria > Nitrospirales > Nitrospiraceae > Nitrospira_D. The sequence continues at coordinate 22,307 of CAYTAS010000005.1, forward strand.
GTTCCGGTGAATGGACCGGGCTCGAACACCTTTGTCAATATCGTGGTGGCGGCACAGAACGGCACTCAGAAGACATACTCCATCAACGTCAGTCGTGGCGCACTGGCGGGGAATAATGATTTGTCCGCGGTGGATGTCTCGCCTGGCTCCTTGGAACCGAGCTTTCATGCGGAAACGCTGAGCTATGTTGTCGAAACGTCCAGCACTGTCGGCAGCGTGACGGTTTCGGCCACTAAGGCTGATCCGAATGCCGTCATGTCCGGTGACGTGACTGCCGGAGCAGGCGTGAGAAATGGCTCGACGTCTATCCAGCTCGGTGGGCCGGGCACAAACAGAGTCGTATCGATCACCGTCACCGCCCCCAGCGGCAGATCCAAAACCTACCGCATAACCGTGGAGCGTGAGGCACAGGCGAGCAACAACAACTTGCAAAGTCTGGCTGTATCGCCTGGCATGCTCTCACCCGCGTTCACGGCCTCCAGAACGAGGTATACGATGAACGTCGGGAGCGATGTCACCGGCATCACCGTGACCGCGGTCCCTCAAGACCCCAATGCCGGCCTGGCAATCAATGGACAAGGAGTGAGTTCCGGCCAGGCACATGACATTTCCCTGGGTGCTGAAGGATCAACGACGAACATTTCCATTCGCGTAAACCCGCCGAATGGAAACGCCAAAACCTACCGCATAACCGTGGAGCGTGAGGCACAGGCGAGCAACAACAACTTGCAAAGTCTGGTTGTATCGCCTGGCACGCTCTCACCCGCGTTCACGGCCTCCAGAACAAGGTATACGGTGAACGTCGGCAGCGATGTCACCGGCATCACCGTAACCGCGGCCCCTCAAGACCCCAATGCCGGCCTGGCAATCAATGGTCAAGGAACAAGCGCGGGCCAGGCACGTGACATTTCCCTGGGTGATGAAGGATCAAGCACCAACATTTCCATTCGCGTAAACCCGCCGAATGGAAACGCCAAAACCTACCGCGTAACCGCGACCCGCGCGTCCCAGGAACGCGGTGGAAATAACGGAGGCAATGGCAACAACGGCGGGAACGGAAGGGATAGAGGCAATGGAAACAATGGTGGTCGTGGAAATGATAGGGATAATGGAGACGAAGATGATGATGACGACGAATAATCCCTGTCAGAGTTAATCAGATCCCACCACGAAAAACAGTCTTTCCACGCAAACTTATCCTCGCATACCGGATCACAGCGTCCAGATCCTAACCGGACCACCCGGAAAGTGGGGCACACCTTTCAACAGTAGGGATAGACCGGTTCGAAACCCTCTCGTAGTATCGGCATCTACAGTTACGGTTCATAAAACGGTTCTCTCTTCACGAACAAAAAAAAGGTGAACTTCATTACATGAGACCGAATCTCACCGGATCCAGACAATGGTTCGTCGCCGTTCTTCTCCTCGCACTCGGCTTGAGTGCCTACGGCTGCAGCGACTCCGTCTCAGTGTCGGAGGATGTCAGAGTCCCACTCGCCGGCTTAGTCATCACTCCCGGCACACTCCAACCTGGTTTTTTCAGCAATACGACGAGCTACAAGGTCAATGCGCCGACCTCTGCCGACAGCGTCACGGTAACGGCCACCCCCAGAGGCAGCACGGTAGAGATGACGATCAACGGAGCAGTCACCACTGCGGGGCAGGGACGCTCTATCACCCTCGGCACGCCGGGCTCGATTACCACCATCACGATCGTCTTGTTCTCACAAGCGACCGGCGATGAGACCACCTATACCGTCACTGTCACAAGACTCTTATCGAGCGACGACAACTTGTCGGCCTTGGGTGTGACACCTGGTAATTTGATTCCACCGTTCGACCCAGATATCGAAGACTACACAGTGAATGTCGGCGTTCTCGTCGATAGTGTCACCGTCTCCGCCACCAAGTCCGATCCAAGTGCTGTGATGTCGGGGGCGGTCTCTGCCGGAGCTGGGACAGCATCTGGCCAAGCGACCATCCAACTGGGCGGTCCCGGCTCAAGCACTCCTGTATCAATTACCGTCACTGCACCAAATGGAACGCCAAAAACCTACCGTATCACTGTGAATCGTCTATCCAGCGACGACAATCTGTCGGGTTTGACAGTGACGCCGGGCCCTTTGTCTCCCGCCTTTGTCTCGAGCACTTTGACCTACACCGTGGATGTTGCTACTGGCATCACAGAAGTGACTGTCACTGCCACCAAGTCCGATCCGAATGCCGTCCTATCAGGGTCGATCGCTGACCCCGGCGCGGGACAAGCGACCGGCCAAGCGGTTATTCCACTCGGTGGACCAGGGACAGCCACTCCTGTGACAATCACTGTGACTGCCCCGAATGGGAACAGCAAGGCTTACAGCATCACGGTGAACCGAGCAGCACCCTCAAGCGATAACAACCTGTCGGTGTTGACGGTGTCGCCAGGCACCTTGGATCCTGCCTTTGCCTCGGGAACTTTGATCTATACCGTGAACGTTACGACCGATGTCGAAGAAGTGGCCGTTTCCGCCACCAAGTCCGACCCAGATGCGGTGATGTCGGGGGATGTGACGGCCGGGACGGGAATCGCAACAGGTCAAGCCACCATTCCGCTTGATGGGTCGGGGACAAGCAAGGTGGTATCGATCACCGTCACCGCACCAAGTGGCGCCTCAAAAGCATACACGATTACCATGAGTCGAGCAGCGCCCTCGAGCGATAACAATCTGTCGGCATTAACTGTGACGGAAGGCCCCCTGGTTCCTGACTTTGCTCCGAATACAATGAGCTACACGCTGGACGTTCCAGCTAGTGTCGACAACGTGACCGTCTCCGCAACCAAATCGGATCCAAATGCCGTGATGTCGGGTGATCTGACGGCCGGGTCAGGGGTTCCAACAGGGCAAGAGAGCTTTCCACTCATACCGCTCCTTCCCAGATCTGTGTCGATGACAGTCATGGCACCGAACGGAGACTCAAAGACCTACTCCATTACCATCACCCGGGCCTTATTCTAGGGGTACTGTATCCTCCCCACTGCTTCTCCCGTTACGAACCTGCCACAGGGCCATTCGGGCTCTTGACCTGACTTGTAAGTTTGAGCTATACGTTCATTCCCCAGGTTCCCACTAGGTAGCATGGATAGACCAAATCCGATCCTGCCGTTGCTGTTAAAATCCCAGATCCTGCATTACGGAAGCGTCCAGTTGTTCACCCCCAACATTCAAGAAAGTGAATGAGTTCGACATGAGATACTCTTCAACGCTCCATAAAAGATATTTGGCCGCCGTGCTCTTCACCGCCGTCGGCTTAGCCCTCTACGGCTGTGGGGATTCAGCGACAGTCAACCCTGAGGTTGAACTTTCTCGACTGTCGGTCAACCCCGGCACGCTCCAACCAGGCTTTAGCGGAGGAACCACTCAGTACAGTGTTAATCTTACAAGCGACACGACGACTGTGACCGTTAGTGCTCAACCCGCAGTGTCCGGCGACAGTGTGACAATTGATGGTCAGGCGACGACAAGCCGTCCCATTGCACTAGATCCTCCAGGTTCAACAACTGTCGTCGATATCGTCGTTTCGGAGTCTAACACCAGTTCTAGAACCTACACCGTCAGACTGGTCAGGGCGGGCTTGGCAGGAAACAATTCTTTACAAAGCCTGGCCGTATCACCAGGAGCTCTGGCACCTGATTTTGATCCAAACACACTGCCCTATACAGTCACGGTCGCCAGCAACGTCGAAAGCATCGACGTAATCCCCGCGGTGCAAGACTCCAATGCAACGATGACGGTCAACGGGCAACCCGCGACCTCCGGACAGGCGCGCACCATCACACTCAATGACCCCGGGCAAAGCACGACCCTCACGATTACGGTAACAGCCCAGAACGGGAACCCCAAAACCTATCTACTTACCGTGAGCCGTGGGGTATCCAACAATAATAATTTGCAGAGCTTAGGCGTTTCACCGGGGACTTTGGCCCCCTCCTTCAGCGCCCGTAGCACCGACTATACGGTAAATGTGGGAACCAGCGTGTCCAGCTTGAGGGTCACGCCGACATTGGACGATACCACTGCGACCATGACCGTGAACGGGCAAGCCACCAACTCTGGGCAGGCCCGCACCATAACGCTGCGGGCAGCGGGCTTGAGCACTTTGATCCCTATCGTGGTAACGGCGCAGAACGGCAGCCAGAAAACCTACGTGGTGGAGGTCGTCCGTGCCGCGCTTGGTGGGAACAAGAATCTCCAGAGCCTGGCCGTAACACCAGGAACACTGACGCCCAATTTTAATCCCAATACGCTGCCCTATACGGTCACTGTCGCCAACAACGTCGGAAGCGTCAACGTAACCCCCACGGTCCAAGACTCCAATGCGACGATGACCGTGAACGGGCAAGCCACCAACTCTGGGCAGGCCCGCACCATAACGCTGCGGGCAGCGGGCTTGAGCACTTTGATCCCTATCGTGGTAACGGCGCAGAACGGCAGCCAGAAAACCTACGTGGTGGAGGTCGTCCGTGCCGCGCTTGGTGGGAACAACAATCTGTCAGGATTAAGCGTGTCGCCAGGTCCATTGGCTCCTGCCTTTGCTGCCAATACGACGAGCTACTCGGTGGATGTGGGAAGCGGCGTGTCCAGCGTGAGGGTCACGCCGACATTGGACGATACCACTGCGACCATGACCGTGAACGGGCAAGCCACCAACTCTGGGCAGGCCCGCACCATAACGCTGC
>CAYTAS010000005.1:27126-78148 GCA_964435885.1 uncultured Nitrospira sp.
GCTGCCAATACGACGAGCTACTCGGTGGATGTGGGAAGCGGCGTGTCCAGCGTGACGGTCACGCCGACGCTGCAGGATGCCTCGGCAACCATGACCGTGAACGGACAAACTAGGAACTCTGGACAGGCCCTAAGCATTGCGTTGAGCGCTGCTGGACTGAACACCTCGATCCCAATCGTGGTGACCGCCCAGAACGGCAGCCAGAAAACCTATACCGTAAACGTTAGCCGCGCTGCACTTGGCGGGAACAACAACTTGTCGGGATTGACTGTATCGCCTGGCACCCTGAGCCCAACGTTTAGTGCAGCCAGGATTGCCTATACTGTAAACGTCGGCAGCAGCGATACCGCCATTCTCGTCACCGCCACGCCTCAGGATTCAAGTGCAACCGTGACGATCAATGGACAAGGGCCGAATTCGCGTTCCCTCCCTCTCCCAGGAGGTCCATCCAGCACCGAAATAGAAGTTCGTGTGATCGCGCCGAATGGCAATGATAAGACGTACCTCATTACCGTCAACCAGCCAGCGCCGGCGGCGCCGACGGCACCCACGGTCGCACCAGATCTAATAGAAGAAGATGACTCCTGCCCCCTCGATATTCCTAACAACCCTGACCAGTGCGTGGTTGGTAGTAAGGACGACAACATTACCAACGTCACGACTCCCAGGTTCAGAATACCCGCGCCTGGAGCTGGACAGACCCCAAGCCTCTATTCAGGTGATGATCAGGTTCCGGCCAACTTCAATCAGGGAAACAACACGCTCCAGCCAACGTCGGCACTGTCTGACGGAGAACACTCGATCTCTTACACGTTGTCCAATGCTGGAAGCGAGTCCGGAAAGAGTCCCGCTTTGACCGTGACCATCGATAGCGCCCCCCCTCCGGCACCATAGCCCCGTGGTGTCTGATGGTTAGGGGATATGATCAGCGTGAATTGCCGAGGGTATTGTGGCCACTTCATAGGACGGTTTGCACTGTGAATAGAGTCCTCCACAAGTAGAGGCCAGGTAGAGTTTGATCGGATTTCAGCCCTCTCACGGTCATCTCACTATTCGTACTCCTCATAACTCTTAACCCCCTCTGTTGACCCAACCGATCAGATTCGCTATACGTTTGATTGCGTAGTCGACGACATCTGCCGCGGTAGCTTGGTCGAGACCCACGCCCATCATCGATACTAACAGGAAAATAGGCAACCCTTATGAAACGCTTCTTCACGCTGGCAGGACCATATCTTGCTGTCGGTCTTCTCACTGTCATTGGACTGAACATCTACGGCTGTGGCGACACGGCAACCGTAAACCCAGTGGTGGAACTCCGCAGCCTGTCAGTCGATCCCGGCACACTCCAACCAGGCTTTAGTGGAGGGACTACTCAGTACAGTGTCGATCTTACCAGCTCCACCACGAGCGTGACCGTCAGCGCTCAACCGGCGGTATCCGGTGACAACGTGACAATTAATGGCCAGCCGACCACAAGCCGAGTTATTCCCCTCGATCCTCCGGGGTCAACCACGGTGGTCGACATCTCCGTTTCGGAATCAAGCACCAGTTCTAGAACCTACACCGTCAGGTTGGTCAGAGCGGGCTTAGCCGGGAACAATTCGTTACAGAGCTTGGCCGTATCACCGGGAACCCTGGCGCCTGATTTTGACCCGAATACGCTGCCCTATACGGTCTCTGTCGCTAACAACGTCGAAAGCGTCAATGTTACCCCCACCGTTCAAGACTCCAATGCGACGGTGACGGTGAACGGGCAAGCCGCCGCTTCCGGACAGGCGCGCAGCACCACACTCAATGGCCCCGGCCAAAGCACGACCATCACGATTACGGTAACGGCCCAAAACAGGAGCCAGAAAACCTACTTTGTTGCCGTGAGTCGAGGGGCATCAAACAATAACAACCTGCAGGGCTTAACCATTTCACAAGGGACTTTGTCCCCAGCCTTCAGGGCCGGTACGACCGACTACACGGTAGAGGTTGCCAGCAGCGTGGAGAGCCTTAGCGTAACCCCAAGGCTGCAAGATAGTGCTGCGAGCATGACGGTCAATGGGCAGACCACCTCCTCGGGACAGACTCGAACCATTCAATTGGGCACACCGAATTCGACGACCCCGATCATCATTATTGTGACCGCACAGAATGGCACGCAGAAGGTCTACACCGTAACTGTGATCAAGGCGGCCCTCGGAAGCAATAACAACCTCCGAAGCCTCACCGTGTCGCCGGGATCCCTGGACCCTGCGTTCAGCTCGAACACCACGCGGTATACGGTCAATGTCGGCAGCGGAACGGCCGGCGTCAGAGTGACCGCGACCCTTCAAGACACAAGCGGGACTCTGGAGGTGAATCAACAGGCAACCCCTTCCGGTCAAACGCGCACCATCGATCTTGGAGCTCCGGGATCGAGCACGGACATAGAGATTCTCGCGATCGCGCCGAATGGAAGCTCCAAGAGGTACATCGTTACCGTCAACCGAGCGGTGCCCTCCGCCGACAACAATCTATCGGCATTGACGGTGACACCAGGTACCTTAGACCCAGACTTTACCGCCGGAACGTTGAACTACACAGTGGATGTGGCGACGGACGTGACCAGTGTGATCGTTTCCGCCACCAAATCCGACCCGAACGCTGTGATCTCCGGCGATGTGCCGAACCAGGGGCAAGCAACCGTTCAACTCGACGGGCCAGGAACCAGCAAGAACGTATCGATCATCGTCACGGCGGCGAATGGAAGCTCGAAGACGTACCGCCTCACCGTGAATCGAGCGGCGCCCTCATCCGACAATAATTTATCTGCGCTGGTCGTATCATCGGGAGTTTTATTTCCCAGGTTCTCTCCGAGCACATTGACCTATACGGTCACCATTCCTAGCAGCGTGAGCAGCGTGACCGCCACCGCGACCAAGTCCGATCCGAACGCCGTCATGGCCGCGTTCGGATCAGTCATCGCCGCAGCGGGAACGCCGACAGGCCAAGTGACGGTCTCGCTGGGGATAGGGACAAGCTCGTCGATCGCCATCACCGTCACCGCTCCAAATGGAAGCCCCAAAACATACCACCTCCTCGTCCGCCGGCCCTTCCGTTAGACGAAACCGATGGCCTCCTCTCTCCGAATCCGAACGGTTGACCCGACCAGTTAAGATCGGCTATAGGATAAAAGGCTGACGCTCAGCCTTACCAAGTCGTGGTGGGCTGGCTGTGAACGCGTTTGTCGCCTCCACGTTTCCCGTTTGGGTTCATCGCAACGGACGGATCTACGCTCCATGGACAAGACTACGTCTCGTATGTCGACCGGCTTCAACAGGAAGTGCGCGCGTATCGTTACCGGGCACTATCTCGCCGCCATGCTTTTCCTGGCGCTGGCCGTGGGAACCTCTGGTTGCGTAGATACGGCTTCGGTGCCCCCAGAGGGTCAACTCGCCGGCTTGACCGTGGCCCCAGGTTCGCTTGCTCCAGCTTTTTCCAGCGAGATCACGAGCTATACGGTCGATGTGTCGACGGAGGATGGCAGCATCACCGTAAAAGCTACTCTTCAAGACAGTGGCACGACGATGACGATTAACGGGGTGACAACGAGCTCCGGACAGGAGCGCACCATCGCCCTTCCTCAGACGACGACCAATATCATTCTCGAGTTGACGGCGCCGGGCGGAACCCAAAATACCTACGTCGTCCTTGTGCGGAAGGTCAACAACCACCTCTCGGCGTTAGGCGTGACACCGGGACCCCTGGCTCCGGTATTTGCTCAAGACACCCTGAACTACACGGTCGACGTCGACAACGACATCACCAGTGTGACGGTCTCCGCCACCAAAGCCGATCCGAACGCCGTGATGTCCGGATCAGTGACTGCCGGAGCAGGCACCGCCACCGGCCAAGCGACCATTCAACTGGGCGAGCCTGGCTCACGCACCGAGGTGGCGATCACCGTCACTGCATCGGTTGGAATCTCGAAGACCTACCGCATCACCGTGAGCCGCGTAAACAACAATTTGTCGGAGTTACAGGTCACACCAGGGCCCTTGCTCCCATCCTTCGCTCCAAGTCAGCTCAGCTACACGGTGAATGTCGGTAGTACGGTCGAGAGCGTGGGCGTGTCCGCGACAAAGGCTGACCCGAATGCGGTGATGTCCGGATCGCTGGTAGCTGGAGCAGGAATTCGAACAGGGCAAGCGTCCATTCCGCTCGGGGGACAGGGAACAGCCACAGCCGTGTCGATTACCGTGACGGCACCGAATGGAGACGCAAAGACCTATCGCATCACCGTCAATCGAGCAACACCAGGCAGCGAAAGCGCCTTGTCGGCGATGAATGTGACGCCGGGCCCTCTGGTTCCGGCGTTTACTCCGGGTCGCTTGACTTACGCAGTGACCGTCGGCGCCGGTACCCGCAGTGTCACCATATCCGCGACAAAGGCCGATCCGAATGCCGTCATGTCCGGAGCAGTGGCTGCGGCAGCGGGCACCGCCACCGGCCAAGCCACCATTCAGTTGGGCCTGCCGGGGTCACGCACCGACATGTCGATCACCGTAATCGCGCCGAATCAAGTCTCCAGAAGAACCTACACCATTTCCATCTTCCGTGGATTCCGCTAGAAATGGCGATGCTCGTTTATCTCTGAGTTTCCCGTCCGCAAAGTTTCCGCTTATAACCAAGCGTCCATGCTTGTGGCAGAAGGAGAGCTACCGCTTCGGGTCCAATTCGATCAGTCCCTTTCGGATGGCGAGAATCGCCGCCTGTGTCCGATCGTAGACTTGCAGCTTGTGGAAGATGTTCCGCACGTGATTTTTCACCGTCTTTTCACTGAGATCGAGACTATTCGCGATCTCCTTGTTGGTTTTTCCGTCCGCGACCAGACGTAACACGGTGATTTCCCGCTCGGTCAAATCATGTTCGGCCCACGCCGATTTCTTTCCCTTCTTCTGGGCCATCAGCGAGAATTCCGCCAAGATCTTGCTGGCGACGGACGGGTGGATCAACGATTCACCGCGATAGATCGCGCGAATGGCCGCAACGATTTGAGACGATTCGGAGTCTTTCAGCAAGTACCCCGTCGCTCCCGCTCGCACCAGGTCGAAGATGTATTGCTGTTCTTCGTACATGGTCAATGCGACGATGCCGATGTGCGGGAGCTCGCGTTTGATCTGTCTCGTGGCCTCAATCCCGCCCATCCGCGGCATGCTCACATCCATCAGAATCACATCGGGAAGGAGCGTGCTGGCTTTTTCGACGGCTTCGACGCCATCCTGGGCTTCGCCGACGACATGAATGTCCTCTTTGGTCTTGAGAATGGCCGCCAAGCCTTCCCGGACCACTCGATGGTCGTCGGCGATGAGGACTTTAATCTTCTCCATTGTGCATCTCCTCCTTATTGCCCATCGGCACGTCCACCACGATTTTTGTGCCCTTTCCCGGTTTCGACTCCACATGCGCTTCTCCGCCGACGAGGCGTGTCCGCTCTAGAATGCCCTTGATTCCAAAGTGATCCCATTTTTCGGGGTCCCGCAGGACCGTCTCCATGTCGAATCCGATGCCGTTGTCCGCAATGGTGACCCGTAACCGGTCTGCGCCGATGTCCAGCTTGATCGACACCCGGTCGGCTTTAGCATGCTTTTGGACGTTGCTCAAGGCTTCCTGGATGATTCGGAATAGAAAAACCTTGGTTCGGGGGAACAGGATCTGCTCATCGCCCGTCACGGTAAACTTCGTGGCGATGTGGGTCTGGGTCTGGTATGAGGCGAAATAATTCGTCAGGCCTGGGATCAGATCCATTTTGTCGTAGTGCAGTGGGCGCAGATTGAAGATCACCTGGCGAGCTTCCTGAATGGCCAGCTTCAACTGCGCTTTACTCTCCTTGAGGGTGGCAAGACTGGCTCGCGGATTCTTTCGGATCAGCTGCTGGCACAGGTCCAGCTTGAAGTTCACACCAGCCAAAATCTGCACGAACCCGTCGTGGATCTCGCAGGCGATTCTCGTCCGTTCGTCCGTGACGGCGGCGCCCGTTTCTTTCACGTAGAGTCGATAGAGCGATTGATACTTATTCAGCGTCTTCTCGATCTCGGCCGTCGCGCGAATACGGGCTTCAATCAACTCCCACATGAACTTTGCGCTGGCCCCGCCGATCGCGGTCACACCCATCCGGTGGAAATCCTGAAGAAATTTCCAGATCTCCGGATCGCCGGACACATCGATGATCAAGTCTACATGCTCCATCGTCAACAACTGCCGATAGTCGTGGGTGACCGGAATTTTCAACCGTCCGGCGAGCTCCAGCCCAGGCGCGTCTTGATCGACCTCTGCCACTCCGACGATCTGGACGAGCGGATCATTCGCAAAAATTTCCATCAACGCCGTACCACCGCGCCCGGCGCCGATGATGGCGACACTCGTCGCACCCGGAGCCGGTACATTTCGGCGCCCGCGCTTTGAGAGTGATGTGGTCATAGGCTGGAACATTCCCCTGCTGAGATCGTCACTGTGTCTCCCGAAAGGAGGATGGAAGAGGATATCGCACACGAAAGGTGAGCGCGATGAAGGTCTGAGATCAACGGTCGCGTCGCTGGTCGGCCAAGGACTTCAACTCGTCCATGAATTGCTCGATATCCTTGAACTCCCGATACACGGATGCAAACCGGACATACGCAACCTGGTCCAACTGATGCAACTCTTTCATGACTTCCTCGCCCACCACTCGGCTTTCGATCTCCGTTTCGCCTAATTCCTGAATCCGCTTCTCGATTCGATCGGTCACGGCTTCGATCGTGCCGGTGCTGATCGGCCGCTTTTCACAGGCTTTCTTGAGGCCTGCGAGGATTTTCACGCGGTCAAACGACTCGCGGCGGCCGTCCTTCTTCACCACGACCGGCAAAATTTCTTCCACTCGCTCGTACGTGGTATAGCGACGTTTGCAGCCAAGGCACTCGCGGCGGCGGCGAATGACCTCGCCTTCCTTGGCCATGCGAGAATCGACCACCTTGTCTTCGAGTTCATCGCAGAAGGGACATTTCACTGGAAGCGACCTGCTCTCTCACTCGCGGCCGACTAGTAGGGATGAAAGATCGGGAACTTGGCACATAACGCCTTCGCTTGCCGGCGAACGTCTTCCAACACGTCTGATTCCTGCCGATGCTGGAGCACACGGTCGACCAGCTCGACGACCTGTTTCATTTCCGGCTCGCGCATCCCGCGCGTGGACACGATGGGCGACCCCAGACGGATACCGCTGGCCACGGCCGGCGGTTTTTCGTCGTAGGGCACGGCGTTCTTATTGACAATGATTCCGGCGGCATCGAGCGCGGCATCCGCTTCTTTTCCTGTGATCCCTTTGTTCGAAAGGTTCAGCAGCATCAGGTGCGTATCCGTTCCGCCGGAAACGATCTTATAGCCGCGGTCGACAAACCCTTGGGCCAGCGCCTTGGCATTGACCAGGACTTGTTGCTGATACCGCTTGAACGACGGAGACAGCGCTTCTTTGAAGGCCACCGCTTTAGCGGCGATCACATGCATCAACGGCCCACCCTGCAGACCCGGGAAGACGAGCTTGTCGACCGCCTTCGCATATTCGGCTCGACACATCGTCACTCCGCCACGCGGGCCGCGCAGCGTCTTATGGGTGGTGGTCGTCACGAAGTCGGCATAGGGGACGGGATTCGGATGCAACCCGGCTGCGATAAGCCCGGCAATATGAGCAATGTCCACCAGCAGATAGGCTCCGACCGACTTGGCAATCTGCTGGAATCGCGGAAAATCCAACACACGCGCGTACGCGCTGGCCCCGACGACGATCATGCGGGGGCGGCATTCTTCCGCCACTTTCTGGACGGCCTCGTAGTCGATGGTTTCCGTCCGGCGATCGACTCCATAGGAAAAGACGCGGAAGAGAATGCCGGAGAAGTTGACCTTACTGCCGTGCGTGAGGTGCCCGCCCTGAGCGAGGTCCATCCCGAGGATGGTATCTCCCGCCTTCAACACCGATAAGTAGGCCGCCATGTTGGCCTGCGAGCCGGAATGAGGTTGCACATTGACGTGCTCGGCGCCGAAAATTTCCTTGCATCGCTGAATTGCCAAGTCTTCGACCGCATCGGCATGTTGGCATCCACCGTAGTACCGCTTGCCGGGATAGCCTTCGGCATACTTGTTGGTCAGCAAGGAGCCTTGCGCCGCCAAGACGGCCGGGCTAGCAAAATTTTCCGACGCGATCAACAGCAGCTTCTCGCGCTGCCGGACTTCCTCCGCTTCGATCGCGGCGTACACTTCCGGATCTGCCGTGTTCAATGCGTCCCATGAACCAATCGCGTCGCTGCTCATCGTCTCCGTGCTCCAGATTCTACTTCTCTGCCGTAGCCTCTTCAGGCTCTTGCTTCTTCACCACATGGACCGTCACCATCGCCATCACGTCCCTAGGCATCTTGATGGGAACAGTCACCGTGCCGAGCTCCTTGATCGGATGAGCCAGTTGGATCTTTCGCCGATCCACCGTCACACCTTGCACCGCCAGTCCTTCGGCGATGTCCTTCGCGGTCACGGAACCGAACATCTTATCGTCCTTGCCGACCTGCACCTCGATCGTGAGCGACACCGCCGAGACTTTCTTGGCATGGGCTTCGATTTCCAACCTTTCCTTCTTGGCCTTCTCTGCTGCCACTCGTTTGGCATGTTCGAACGCCTTGATGCTTCGGCTGTCGGCCTCGACGGCCTTCCGTCGCGGCAACAAATAGTTCCGTGCAAACCCGTCGGCGACATTGATGAGGTCGCCGAGATGTCCTACCCCTTCCAGGGTCTCTTGAAGAATGACTTTCATACCCCTACTCCTTCACATGATAAAGTAGCCGAGGATACTGAGCCAGCTGCGAAATGTCAATTCTGATGAGTGCCTAGCACAGGTAGAGAAGTAGGGCGATGTTGGCAGGATTACGCCATGCCCCTGGCATCAGGAACGAAGCTCTTTCAATTGAGAGGAAAGTCTTCAGATGAGCGGCCGAGCTGAAATAGGGGAAACAGCAAGAGGATGGGAAGCGGAATCAGGAACAACTATGCTCTTTTGATCGAGTCGAAGGTCCGGTCTGCTCCTATTTTCTCCACCATCTAATTTCCTTTTCCTCACAGGTCAACAACCCTATGTCAAGACTCGCTGGCGTGCGTACTTGACGGTCAACTCGTCGTAATCTTTATCCCAGGAACCTATTCCATGCTTTGCTTGAAGCGCCTTTTCAAATCTGATTGGTGCAAAAGTTGGCTTGTAAGCTAAGAGTTGCTTTTCTTCTTTACTCGCCGCACGAAGGATGTTCCGTTCAAAGTCGACGACCACTATATTATCGGCTGTATTGTGACATAGCTTGTAACAAGGGAAGGGAATTCTCTCCTTGGGAACAGGCGCGTTACCTACTATTTTCCACATCTCATGATACAAACGAGCGTCGGTCGTATGCCCCACTAAGAATATCTTTCCGGATGCAATTCTCTCAACATCGACTTTTTCTTCCTTGCTATAGGCCTTTTCAAACGCAACGATATACTGAACAGTTCCTGCAAGGACTATTTGTGCGTAGCCCATTAGTTCTTTTGCAATTGGAATACTACACACATCGCCTATCTTGAGCTTGAGTCTTTTCATTTGCTTTATCGGGTGCGAATCGAAATCAAGGAACGCTACTGCAGGAAACGACCAACGATTCGTTACGGAATCACCCCGAGCGCACACCCCACCTTCGCAAACACCGCCACAGCCTGCTGCAGCTGAGCTATTGTGTGAGCTGCCGACATTTGCGTGCGGATTCTCGCCTGCTCTTCCTGGACGACAGGATAGCTGAAGTCAACGACGTGGTGATCATGTTATCTGGCTTGCTGAATCGCGGAGAGCACCCACATGCCTTCTGAAGACTGTGTAAACGTCCACGTTTCCGTGGATTCCGTCGATTTCTTCTCACCGCCCTTCACCACGTACCCTGAGTCGCCAGGTTGTTTCGTGAGCGAGACATAATAGTTACGGGCGCTCCACCGAAGTTTCGCTGACGCATGGCGTGCCCCCTGCGCGACCCATGCCTCCACAATCTCTGCACGGCCCAATACCACATCCTCCACCTGATGCCGAAGCTCTTGGCTTGTGTTATCAGCGAGGGCGGCGCTGAAATAATTCAGCATGTCCGGTGTCACGAACTGCCGCAATTCCTGCAGATCCGGCTTACTCCATGCTCGATACACGTCGGTCAGAAGTTGCTGAAACGCGGCCTTGTCGGTGGAAGTAATACTGTCAATCGACACACTCTGTCGGTCCCCGGAAGCATGCTTGCTCAATGCTCCCTTATTGGAGGAACCTTGCCCGATGGGCTCCAAAAAGTCTGGAAGAGAGGGCCGCTGTAGTTTGAGAAAGTAAAGGAGCGCCGCGGCAATAAGCACAACCAGGAGCAGCAGAACTCCGATAGGGCCGAGACCGTCGCGCGGACGTGCCGGAGCCGAGTTGTGCTCAGACGTCTCGGCATCAGTGGTCTGCGCCTCGCTGGCTGCGACTTGGAAACTCGCGTAGTCGGTCTCTGATCTGTGTTGTGCCGCGGCAATCGACAGAGCAGCAATGCCCAGGCCCGCCACCATGACACAGGACAGCATGAGTCTTATGATATTCACCTCTTCCTCCTGCGGTAAGCTGTGCGGCCACTAGGCTAGCGAATGTTCGTACGCTCTGGCAACAATGGTCTCCAAACATGCGCTGCCGCCAAGAAATGGAGAGGAAAATGGAACAAGGCTACGTTTCATTGCCTTTGAAGCGGTTTACGGGATGATGCCCAACGTTCGCCCTATCTTGGCAAAGGCGGCGACGGCTCTTTCGAGTTGGGCCGTCGTATGCGCCGCCGACATTTGCGTGCGGATCCTCGCCTGCCCTTGCGGCACCACCGGATAGCTGAACCCGACGACGTAGACTCCTTCGTTCAGCAACGCTTCCGCCATCGAGGTCGCAAGGACGGCATCCGCCAACAACACGGGAATGATGGGATGTTCCCCCGGAACGAGACGGAACCCAAGCGTGGTCAGCTCATTCCTGAAAAACGCGGCATTGGCACGAAGCTGCTCCCTGAGATGATCACCCTGTGTCACAAGATCGAGCGCGCATAACGCTCCAGCCGCAATGGGGGGAGGGAGGGAGTTCGAAAACAGGTAGGGCCTCGATCGCTGGCGCAACAGCTCAATCACCTCGGCCTTGCCTGAGGTAAAGCCGCCGGTCGCGCCACCAAGCGTCTTGCCCAACGTGCTCGTCACGATTTCGATGCGATCGGCAACACCGAAATGAGCCGGCGTTCCCCTGCCCTTCGGACCAAGGACCCCGGTCGCATGACTATCATCGACGATCACCGCCGCGTCGTACCGTCCCGCCAGCTCGACAATTCGGTCCAGCTTGGCCAGATCGCCGTCCATGGAGAAGACCCCATCGGTGACAATCAGCCGCAGACGGCACCCGCTCGCCTCCTTGAGGCGCGCTTCGAGGTCGGCCATATCGGAATGGGCGTATCGAAACCGCTTGGCCTTGCAGAGTCTAATGCCGTCGATCAGGCTGGCATGGTTTAACGCATCGCTGATGACGGCATCGCGCTCATCCAACAACACTTCGAAGAGCCCGCCGTTGGCATCGAAGCAGGAACTATACAGAATGGTGTCCTCGGTGCCCAAGAAACCACTGATGACCTGTTCGAGCTGCTTGTGCAGATCCTGCGTGCCGCAAATAAACCGCACCGAGGCCATCCCATAGCCGTATGTGTGCAACCCCTTTTCAGCGGCCTGCACGATGGCGTGATGATTTGCAAGCCCCAGATAATTGTTGGCGCAGAGATTGAGTACCGAGCCTTGGGCTACCCGAATATCCGAACCTTGCGGACCCAGAATGCGCCGCTCGGATTTGTAGAGGCCTTTGGCTCGGATGTCGCCGAGCTGAGTGTCGAGCGCCTGTTTGAGGGAATCGTAAGCCATGAATCGTGATCGCGAGACTCCCGTGACGGACGAGACTTGCGCGAAACGAAATTTTCACCGGTCTTGCTTTTCTCGCACCTTCCGTCGCTCGCGCGCGTTTTTTATGGAACCAACACCACTTTGCCGCACTGCCCCGACTGGATCAAGTCAAACCCGGCCGCAAACTCGCGCAATGGGAAAGCATGCGTAATGATCGGCCGAATATCGAGGCCTGCTTTGAAGAGGCCTGCCAATCGATACCAGGTGCTGAAGAGGCGTCGTCCGGTGATCCCATAGACGCGAATTCCTTTAAAAATGATTTCGTTGGGCAGGTCGAAGCAGACCGATCCGGTCGGAATGCCGAAGAGGGTGACGCGCCCGCCATTTTTGACGGCTTGGAAAACCTGGTGTAAGGCCGAGGGGTTTCCCGACATTTCCAGCGCGGCATCGACTCCTTCCCCGGCGGTGAGATCGAGGATCGCCGCCGCAATCTGTTCGGGCGAGTCCACCTTCGCGTTCAGCACATGGTCTACTCCGACCTGCTTCGCCAAACTCAGGCGATAGTCGCTGACATCCGAGGCGAGAATCGTCGCGGCGCCGGCCGTTCGCGCAACAGCGGCGGCAAACAGCCCCGTTGGCCCGCACCCCGTAATCAACACCGTCTGCCCGGTCAGGTCTTCAATCAACGCGGCATCAACGGCATTCCCGAGCGGTTCTTGCGCGCAGGCCAACTCCGGAGGAATGGTCGGATCCGTACGCCATAAGACGCTTTCCGGGAGCACGATATACTGCGCGTACGACCCGTCTCGGTCGATCCCCAGAATTTTGTAGTGCTTGCATACGTGAGCCTGGCCCGTGCGGCATTGAAAGCAGGCCCCACAGGTGAGATGCGATTCGGCGGCGACATAATCGCCGACCTTGACGAGAGACACGTCCCGCCCCACCTCCACGACATGGCCACATAATTCATGACCGATGATGCGCGGCGGATGGACCCGCCGTTGCGCCCATTCATCCCAACGATAGATATGGACATCCGTTCCGCACAAAGACGTGGCAGCCACCTTCACCACGGCGTCGTGCGGTCTAGGAGCTGGATCTTCCCGCTCGGTCAGGGTTAAGCCCGGTCCGGCGGTGGTTTTGACGAGGGCTTGCATAAATCCATTCTATACCAACTTCATGAGTTGATACCCCTGTTTCAGGAAAAGAAACGAGTTGCGCCGAGGTTCCAGTGATGAGTAGGATGCCCGAATCATGGTTCATCCAGCTGCGACACTCGTTGTGGTCGCCGGATTGTTGAGTGTGGCGTCATATCCGAGTCTCGCTCACGCGAGTGCGCCATCAGAAGAACCCCGCCCCGTCGCGCCTCTGGCTATCGCTTCCGAGCAACAATGGGCGACGTTCGATGTTACTGGCTCCAATGGGTCCGGCAATCTCCAACTCGGCCAGCCGCTTGAGCTGTCGATCACGCTCGGCGGGATTCCTCATGATTCCATGCCGATTGTGGCCATCTGTGAGTCGGCCCATTTTGAGTCGCAGATCGTGCCTTTGAAACCTGATCCCATCTCATCGATACTGAACGCGACCGCCTCCCTTGCGCCAGTCGCACACGATCGGAACTCTCCCGGCCCACAAGTCTCTCGACTCCATGTGACCTTCGCCCGGTCCACCGAAACGAAATTCGAACGCCTGATGACTCGGATTGTGTATCTGACCATGGGCGACCCTAAGCCCGCCGTTGATGGCCCCGGATCGCGCGCGACCACGCAAAACCAACCGAGTCCACGCGATCTCGCCGCTAGCCAAGCCGAGCCTTTACCTGGTGCGATCCCTCTGGCCAACGATGAAGTGATGGAGGAAGATCTCCTGCCGTCCCGTTCCGCACTACCGACACCAGCCTATTGGGGCCAGGTCCGTGACCTCCTGAACCGGAGTTGGAATCGTGCCACCCTGAGCATGCCGCCCTCTTCGTCTGCGCAAACCGTCCGCGTACAATTTCGGCTCTATCCTGGCGGACACGCGCAGTTGATGCAGATTGCGGATGGATGGGGCGCCTCTGAGATCGATCAGGTCGGTATCCATACGATCGTCGATGCGCAACCGTTCCCACCGTTTCCTCTGGGCGTCGGAAACCAGCCGATCGAGATTCACGTGCAATTACAGACCGGTTCAAGCGCCGGGGTACGGGAATTCCGTACCGGCGCCCTCCGGCAGCTTGAACGAACCATCGGCGCGCCGAAGAACTGAGCCGGCCGCTCAACGGAGGACGTCATGAAGGATTCACATCGCGCAGGGAAGCCCTTCTCACCGAGCCGGATGTCCTGCATGGTATTGGCGGGGCTGTTCACGCTCCTCTCGACCGTCGTCCAGGCGGAAACAGCCCGCTGGGACATTGATCCGGATCACTCAACGATCGAGTTTCGCGTCGCACACATGGTGGTGTCCAAAACATCGGGGCGATTCAAGGACTACCAGGGATTCGTCGAAATGGACGCAGACGCAAAGACGTTGAAATCGATCGAGGCTACAATCAAGGCGGTGTCCATCGATACCAATCACGACAAACGGGATGCGCATCTGCGCAATGCCGATTTCTTGGATGTCGAACGGTTTCCCACGATGACGTACGAGATGAGGCAGTACCGGAAGCACGGGGACGTCTACACGATCCTCGGCGACCTCACTCTGCGTGGCGTAACCAAGGAAGTCACGCTCAGTGGCACGTTCAACGGCGTCACCAAAGATCCCTGGGGCAACACGCGGGCCGGTTTCAGCGCCGAGGGCACGCTCAACCGCAAGGATTTCGGCTTGGTCTGGGACAAAGTCCTCGACAACGGCGGGCTTGTCGTAGGAAATGAGGTTCACATCCACTTGGACATTGAGTGCATCAAGGCGAAGAAGTCGTAGCGCATCGGCACGTCAACATGTTTGAAGGCCCTAATGTCGGAAAGCAGAGACCCGGACTCTCAGACTTCTTGACTTGAGGACTTCCCAACTTTCAGACCGCCAAGAATCCATGAAAGCCATGGTACTCACCAAGACGGGCGTCGTATCAGGCAACCGCCTCGAATTGCGTAACTGCCCGACGCCGGACCCGTCTCCCCGACAGGTACTCGTCAAGATTCACGTCTGCGGCGTCTGCCGAACAGATCTCCATGTGATTGAAGGGGAACTTTCCGACCCTGCCCTGCCGTTGATCCCAGGCCACCAGGCAGTCGGTACGGTGGTGCAAGTCGGCGCCGAGGTTTCAGAGGTCAAGGAAGGGGACCGCGTGGGGATAGCGTGGCTTCAAGGAACATGCGGGCAGTGCGAATTCTGCTCAAGCAGGCGAGAAAATCTCTGCTTCCATGCGACGTTCACCGGCTATCAGGTCGATGGGGGCTATGCGGAATATGCGGTCGTGCCCGCCCGATTCGCCTATCCGATCCCATCGATCTTTTCGGACGATGAAGCCGCGCCGTTGCTTTGTGCCGGAATCATCGGCTACCGAGCCTTGCGCCTCAGCGGCATCAAGCCTGGCCAACGGCTCGGACTGTATGGATTCGGCGCTTCGGCGCACATCGCCATCCAGATCGCACGACATTGGGGCTGTCACGTCTATGTGAGTTCCCTCAAGCGAGAGCATCAAGAATTGGCCGGACAACTGGGAGCCGTCTGGGTCGGCGGGGCAACGGAGATGCCGCCCGAGAAATTGCATGGATCCATCATCTTTGCACCAGCCGGCGAGCTCGTGCCGCCGGCGTTGCGTGCACTCGACCGAGGTGGCACCTTGGCCTTGGCCGGCATTCACATGTCGCCCATTCCCTCACTGGATTATGATCGTGATGTGTTCGGCGAGCGCGTCATCCGCAGCGTGACGGCCAACACCAGGCAGGACGGGATCGACCTCCTACACGAAGCCGCCGCCATTCCGATTAAACCTCACACGATCCGCTTTCCTCTGGAACAGGCCAACCGCGCGCTGCAAGAATTGAAAGCCGGATCCTTTCAAGGCGCAGCCGTCCTGGCAATGTGAACGGGCTGTGCAATGATCGACTAGTCGTTGCACAAAACAAGAATTGATCCCTATTCCCGTCCATCGGACCCAAATGGTGTCGAGAGAGTTTTACTCACAGCGCAAATTCTGCTATATCACATCTATTCAATCACCATTTTTTAAATCGAAGGGAGGTGGAGTGCTCATGGCAACGAAGAAAGCAGCAAAGAAGCCTGCCAAGAAGGCGGTCAAGAAGAAGAAGTAGTCGTCGCACCGTGAGGAGGCGTCGGCCACGTCGCCTCCTCACCATCCCGCACCTTCGATCTCCCTCAGCACACCGCACCGCACGAGAAGAAGAATCAGGAAAAAGAGAGCGAAACGACCGGCAGCTTAAGACCACGACAACAAGAAGCGCACGGCAAAAAAAAGGGGGAGGTGATCACCACATCACCTCCCCCACTTCCTTATCACCAGGAGACTCCATGGCGTAAAGAAAGCAGCATGTGAATCCTAGCACGAACCTCAGCCCGAAAACAGAACAAAGATGTCTTTACAATCAATGGCTTAGTGAATCAATGCCTGGAGATGAGCACGGACGGTCACAAGAAGCCACTTAATCCGTCAGTCATCGGAACACCCAGCTGCTCCGGCCTGCAACAAGTCTGGGATCCTACCGCTTTCGGTCGAGTATGGTTGACGCCTGCTCCGACACTTCCATCGCCAAAATACCCATCTTGGGATGCGACGGCTCAAGATCTACCGGCCAGTCGTGGTGCCGCAGCCGTTCGCTTGCGATTGGACCGATCGAGGCGACGACCATTTTCTTCAATGCCGCGCGAAGAGCCTCCACCTTTCCATCCTGCTCCAACACCTGCATGACATGGTCTACCTGCGCGGCATTGGTGATCAAAATCACACTCGCTCGCCCAGCAATGATGTCATCGAGCGTATGACGAATGGGATCAAGATCTTCTGGTAAAGCCCATTTATAAATTTGAACCGGGAACACCTCCGCCCCTCGCTGTTCCAAGGCATGCAAGAGGTCCGGATTGGAAACTCCGTACTCTTGCACGGCAACCCGCAATCTCTTCACGGAGCGATACTCATCTAGAGTAGAAATTAGATCGACCCAGGTATTGGGTTCCGGCACGGTGAGCGTTGCTTGGATACCGGCAGCTTTGAGGGCCGCCACCGCCTTCGGCCCTCGTGCAATGATCGTTACACCTTGAAGCGCATCGACAATTGACGGCCAACGATAGCGAGTTTTCAGAAGATCGAAGAGCGTGGTCGTGCCGACACCGGTCAGGAGGATCAGCAAGTCGACACGGCCGGCCATGAGCCGCACCCCGAATGCGTGCACGGCGGAATTGTCTTGGAGTGGAACTTCTCGCAGAACAGGAGTAACCAGTGGCCGGCCGCCATAGCGCTCGATTAAGCGTGTGAATTTCGCCGCCATCCGGCTTTCAAACGCGGCGACGGTCATTCCATTGAATGCCATGGATATCAGCATCGTACCATATCGTCGAGCCTGACCGTTTCAGTGGAATTTTCATTGACGGCTTGGCGGTCGTCTCCCTACTATACAGACATCAATTTGACGTACTCACTTGTTGCGCCGACATGACAACTCCATTTCATCGAGGCCTTCGCCACTTAGCGCTGCGTGTCATCAATCTTCCTCGCTCACGCCGATTCTATGAAGAGATCCTCGGCTTCCAGCCCGTCTGGGAACCGGATCCGGACAACGTGTACTTCAGCTCGGGAAATGACAACTTGGCCCTTCATCAGATCTCAAAGGGCGAGATGGAGTCCTACGATTGCACAAAAACCCAACTCCTGGACCACATGGGCGTCATTCTCGATAGTCCACAGGCCGTCGATCTGATGTACCAAGCAATCCTGTCGAAGCTTGAATCACTGGGCGGACGAATAACCAAAGAGCCCAAGCAACACCGCGACGGTAGTTATTCATTTTATTTTTCTGATCCCGACGGCAATCTGATCCAGGCCCTATATGAACCGACGATCAGCGGATTTAAGTGGGTAAGCAGTAACGGGTAAGGAGCGAGGGAAACGGGCAGTGACGCGAGAAGTTTTCATATCCCCTGACACCTTACCCCTCACTCCTAACGAGTTATGAGTATCTGGGACAGTCTGCCTCGTGATCAGTATGTGAGCCTCGTCCCCTGGTGCTGGGTGCAATTGGAGAGTGCCGTACCACCGGGACCTTTCCCTTTCATTAGTGGCGTGGCTCCTGAAGTCGTCGCCAGCCTCCAGGAAGCCCATGGTCTGCTCTCAAGTGCGATCGATACGGCCCTCAGCGATGTCTTTTCGAAGCGGGCACCCCTCGACGATCCTGATCGCAGACACCGGGTGGAAGATGCCTATGCCGAACTGGTCAATGCGCGCCCCTATCTCAAACAGCACATTCACTGCGGCCGTCGGCCGGATGGAACATTCTATTGGGATTTTCCGATCGATCCAACCAAATCGGCGACCGTCACCAACGGTGGCCTGCGCATTTTTCATGCGGTCAATCGTCACGCGCTCCCGATGGGCTTCAATGGCCGCCGTTTCGGGCCGTCTGTGGGGACACTCCTCGGCCTGCTCGACGGCACTCGTACGTCCGACGAGCTCCGATCCACCCTAGCCGGCATGCCTCGCGATTCACAAGCCCTGCTCGTCCAATTGCTTGAGACGTTACAGTCGCATGGATGCTTGGTCGCTTCGCCTACGGCTTCAATCCGTCGGCATTGGTTCGAGATCGTCCAGGATCAGGACACGGTCCATCTGGGACACGCGGCCTTGCTCTATCGGCAGCGCGAGACGGTGTTGCTGTTCGACCCGTGGCTGCTGCCCTGGTTTGCTGAATCGCCG
Source organism: uncultured Nitrospira sp. (assembly GCA_964435885.1). Classification (GTDB taxonomy): domain Bacteria; phylum Nitrospirota; class Nitrospiria; order Nitrospirales; family Nitrospiraceae; genus Nitrospira_D. The sequence continues at coordinate 45,920 of CAYTAS010000005.1, forward strand.
TTGCCGTCGCTCTGGGGAGGGCTCCTCCCCAAACCCGCCGCAGTGTTCCTCACTCACGATCACGATGATCACGTCGATCCTCGCACCTTGCTCCATCTGCCCAAAGATACCCCGATCATCGTCCCCAGTCGTCGGAACCGAAAACAACTTTCCTTTGATTATCGCGCGCTCCTCGCGGAGCTAGGATTTGATCGAATCGTCGAGCTGGCCCATGGAGAAAGTTGGCCCTTTGAAGGTGGCGCGGTCATCGCTGTCCCCTTCTACGGAGAAGATCCCTGTGACTTAGAGATGCCGAGAAATTGCTACCTGATCTCTGATCGTGGTTACAATGTGCTGGTCCATGCCGACAGTGGTTCGAGGAACGACGGACGGTCCGCACTCAAGGACACTGTCATTCAACAACTGGTCGGAAGATTTGGGCCGATTCCCCTCGTGCTGGCATCGCAGCAGCAACTACTGGAAATCCGCAGCCATGCCGCCCATGCGCCGCTGTCCCACCCTGGGAAATGGCTGGCTGTCGGCGAAAACGGCTACCTGACAAACACCTATCTGGCTGAGCTATGTCACGCTGCTCAGGCAAAACTCTTCGTGTCCTATGCCACCGGAGGCGCGGACTGGTATCCGGATCACCTGTCCTTCATGTTCAGCCGCCGCAATCCCGCTAGAACCGCCCTCCTGACGGCGCACTGGGAATCTCCTGAGAAATTGAAAGGCCTTCTTCTTTCACAGAAATGTCGCTATCATCGTGCCCATGTTCTCGATCTCTATCGCACAACTGGCCAGAGCGAGATTCATGTCACGTCGGCGACAGAGGCTCTCGCTCCATTGAATTTGTATCGCCTCGATCACGCCGACCCGCCATTCATGACACCGAAAAGGCTCTGATAGAGTTTTTTGTTGCAGGAGAATCACGCATGAGCACGCAACAGTCAGGTATTCTGGTCACCGGCGCCGCGGGATTCATCGGATTTCACGCGGCCAATCGCCTGCTGGACAGAGGCGAACACGTCATCGGCCTCGATAACATCAACGACTACTACGACGTCCGGTTAAAAGAAGCTCGTCTCTCACAATTGAGGGCGCGCGAGCGGTTCACCTTCGTGAAGCTCGATCTCGCCGATCGATCAGGCGTGCGCGATCTCTTCGCCGACAAAGCGATACGGCGGGTCGTGCATCTCGCCGCTCAAGCCGGCGTGCGCTATTCTCTCGTCAATCCTCACGCCTACACCGAGAGCAACATCGAAGGATTTATGAACATTCTCGAAGGCTGCCGACACGGTGGGATTGAGCATCTCGTCTACGCGTCCTCCAGTTCCGTGTACGGCGGCAACACCCACATGCCGTTTTCCATTCATGATAATGTCGACCATCCAGTCTCGCTTTATGCTGCCAGCAAGAAGGCCAACGAACTTATGGCCCATTGTTACGCCCACCTGTACCGACTGCCCTGCACGGGCCTTCGATTTTTTACCGTCTATGGGCCTTGGGGCCGGCCCGACATGGCCCTTTTTATCTTTACAAAAGCGATCTTGGAAGGCAGACCGATCGACGTGTTCAACCACGGGAAGATGCGACGCGATTTTACGTACGTGGACGACATCGTCGATGGCGTCATCCGGACACTTGATCGCCCGGCGACAGCGAGCGCGGCATGGTCAGGGGAAAAGCCGGATCCAGGAACCAGCTCGGCTCCGGCGAGGATCTATAATATCGGTAACCACCAGCCTGTTGAACTGCTGCACTTCATCGAAGTCCTGGAACGCGCGCTGGGACAGAAAGCGGAGAAGCGATTGATGCCGTTACAACTAGGTGACGTGCCGGCGACGTACGCCGATATCGACGATATCACCAATGATGTCGGCTTCAAGCCGACCACGCCGATCGAGGTGGGGATTCCTCGATTTGTGAAGTGGTATCGGGAGTTCTATCGAATCTGACGGAACTGGCCGGCGATTAGAAACACCCGATCGGCACAAATCCCGTCCCGAAGAGTCTCGACAACGCGATGTAACGGGCATTATCGTAAAACGAGTGGCTTGGCCCATGTTGATTGCGCCCGGTAATGTCTCCCCCATAGGACGGATCAGACCCAAAGAAAACCCCGCCTCGAGTCTTCTGCACAAGATGCATCCATTCTGAGTAGAGCGCGCAGACTTCCTGCTGAACGGAGCCGGACGGCGCAATGTCCGCGTGCCAGTCGCGCGCCCAATCCGGCGCCTGACGTTCTATCATCCCGGACGAGTGGTCCTGGTAAGGAGACGCCTCATAATGCGGCGCACCGGTGATGAGAGGTCGAAGAGTCGTCGGCATATGCTCCAAATCTGGCACGACAGAAATCGGCTTGAGCGCCAAGACGGAACACCCATCTTTCCCTTTGTTCGTATAGAGGCGGCTACCGTCTGCTTGATGACATTCCCAGGTCGTCCCGCTTCCTGCTGACGAGTCATCGAAGGCCGAGACTGCGGAGGCAACTGCGAGGATTGTTGCTGAAAGACAACCTGCTTGATTCAGTCGCATCTGGCACCTCCAGAGCCCGGACCATACACTGTGGTTCCTAAACCTATTTGTGCCTACACCGTACGCAATGCTCTCTTTTTTCGTCTATGCCTCTTTGGAGGGGGAAACTAGCGCTGGAGCAGCTTCACAGCAACCGCCCACACAGGCACTCCATCCGTCTCGTTTGTTGTCTCCTGCCGTTGAGGACCTGTCCTTCTTCGCACGCATTTTTCTTCCATATCATAGGCACCTTTGCCTTGTCCTGCATGGCGCGCTCAGGTATCCTGCGTATCACTTCCGTGACGACCGATCGAACGTGAGCAGGCTCGGGGTGGAGCGGCAATTCCGCAGACCAACCGATGGCAGAATCGTCAAGTTACCAAGGGTGAAATAAACCGGCAAGATGACCGACTATGGTGTCCTCGGAAATTTACTCCTCATTTACACGGTCTCTATTGCCGTGGTGTTTCTCTTCCATCAATTCCGGCTGCCTTCGATCGCCGGTTTTCTCGTTGCAGGAGCGTTGATCGGCCCCCATGGGCTGAACCTTATTTCCGATATTGAGACCGTGCAGGTTTTGGCGGAAATCGGGATCGTCTTGCTGCTCTTCACGATCGGTATTGAATTCTCGCTGAAACATCTGGCGTCGCTTCGCCGCCTCCTCTTCATCGCGGCTCCGATTCAAGTTGGGGGCGTCATCGCTATTGCGTTGGCGGGAGGATTGTTGGCCGGATTACCGGCGCCGCAGGCCATTTTCTGGGGGTTCCTCCTGTCGCTTAGCAGCACCGCGATTGTTCTCAAAGCGCTGGCGGCTAGCGGCGACAGCGATTCACCTCATGGACGGGCCACCGTCGGCATTCTCGTATTTCAAGACTTGGCCGTGGTCCCCATGATCCTGCTCACACCCATTCTGGCCTCCCCCAGCGACGGCGCAGTGGGCTCCGTGCTGCTCACATTGGGCAAGTCCGTCCTGGTCGTCGGCTGTATAGTCGTAGGGGCCTGGTTCGCCGTTCCAAGACTCTTGGAACATATCGTCCGCAGCAGAAGCCGAGAACTGTTCCTCTTGACGATCATCGTCATGTGTCTCGGCATTGCATGGCTCACGTCGCTCGGAGGGCTTTCTCTGGCCCTGGGCGCCTTCATCGCGGGACTCGTGATTTCCGAGTCGGAGTACAGCCATCAGGCCATCGCCGAAGTCCTGCCCTTCCGGGACAGTTTCAATAGCTTGTTTTTCGTATCCATCGGCGTCCTGATGGATTGGCACATCTTGCTGGAATACCCTATCGTGGTCATCGGCCTCTTGGTTTTCGTCCTTCTCGTGAAGTTCCTAACCGGAGCGGCGGCCGTGCTGGCGGTATCCATGCCGCCTCGCTCCGCCGTGATGACCGGAATTGCCCTGGCACAGGTGGGTGAATTCAGTTTTATCCTGGCGCAAGTGGGACAAGACGACAAGCTCCTCTCCGGAACACCCTATCAGGTCTTTCTCGCCGTCTCGGTCTGCTCGATGATTATCACTCCGTTTCTCATGCAGATGTCGCCGCATCTCGGCCGCCGGGTCGAGGCCATCCAGCGGCTCCGTCACTGGTTTCCTGGGCAAACCACGGCCCATGTGCTGGAGGCGGAAGGGCGGCATCTCCGGATCAAAGACCATGTCATTATCGTGGGGTATGGGTTGAACGGGCGGAATCTTGCTCGAGTACTGGGAGAGACGGAAGTCCCTTATATCGCGTTAGATCTGGATGGCGATACCGTCCGCCGAGAGGCAGCGCACGGACTTCCACTCTACTATGGAGATGCCACAAACCCGAATGTCTTACGGCATGTGAAAATCGAAGATGCCCGCGTACTGGTCATCGCGATCTCCGATCCCTTCATGGCTCGCCGGGCCGTACAGGTCGCCCGAAGCATAAACTCCAAGATCCATATCGTCGTGCGAACCCGTTACTTGCGGGAATTGGAGGAACTCCATCAGCTGGGAGCCGATGATGTGGTGCCTGAAGAATTCGAAACCTCGATCGAGATTTTTGCGCTCGTATTGCGTACCTACAACATGCCGCAAGACTTCGTCATGCGGAAGGCCGAGCAGGTCCGTCGAGAAGGGTATGCGCTCCTCCGCCGAAGCGAACTTCCCGAGCTGGCGCACCACCTTCGCGGCGGCACCCTGGCTGATGTGGAAGTCGAAACCTGTCGGATTGAAGAGCATTCCCCGGCGGTCGGCAAGACACTCCTCCAACTCGCGCTGCGCCCGAAGACCGGCGCCTCCATCATTGCCTTGACCAGAGGCGGTGTCACCGAATCCAATCCATCGGAGAAAACTAAACTCTTTGCAGGCGATATCGTGGTCCTACTCGGATCGCGAGATGAGATCCAGCGGGCAATGGGATTTATCCTTGCCAGCGAACCGGAAAATTAGTACATCCGTGCCGTGCTGAGCGCTCAGGAGCATCACGTATGGTTCAGCTACGCCACCGAAGCGTCACCCGCTCTTTGAGCGGATGGTCAAAGGCTCGTCCTGTCTGAACGGACTCGAGATGGGCGGCCTTTAGTTTGTAGTACCATTTAGCCGGCATATCGGCATCGCCGAGAAACATCGACGAGGGCTTGTGGCGGAGCCCTATCGCGAGGTGCTTCATCGCTCGTTCGTCCTGCCCTAGAAACATTTTCGTCAATGTCCGAAAGACCAGATTGCCGAACGGCAACCAATGCAAGCCCCGCCAATAGGCGGAAAAATCGATGCGGCATTCCATTTCGGAGACGGGCGTCGCCATCAATCGGTTGGCCAACCACGCCGTTCCACATTGCATGAGCTCCACCCGCTGATTCGGCAGCACGAAATCGATGGTCGTGGTTAACGGCCCCCCGTAGATCCGCTCCATCCAATGAAACGGGCCGCTGTTCTTGGCCGGCCGATGAGCAGTCATTCGAAAGCCGTTCGGGATCGGCTCGAAGGTTTTCGTCTTCTCGTGCATTCGAGCATCACTGCGCCACCAGGAATGGACATAGGGACCATGGACGGGATCGATCAGACCGATGACGCCATCGTCAGCCGTGCAGGCATAGGTCAATGAAATATGGAAAGATTGTCGCGGCTCAGACGGAAGCGGCATACGCGGAACGGGCGGCAACGGATCGACGTTCCCCCGTTCATCGGCAAAATATAACCAAATCATCCCGTCCGCTTCCTCGGCAGGATGCGTGGCAATGCCGATTTTATCGGTCTTGAGAACGGGGGAATCGGGTAGAGCGGGTATGCGCTGACACCGCCCCTTCGTATCGAACTGCCACCCGTGATACGGGCATTCCACCCGCTCCCCGTCGAAACGGCCGAACGACAACGGCATGCCTCTATGCGGACAGATGTCGCGCATGGCCGCCAGATTACCGGCTCGATCACGGCAGAGCACGATCGGCAACCCCAACATCTGAAGCGCTTTCATCGTCCCTGACCGCAAGGTATGACTGGGCACCGCCGGGTACCAAAATCCCAAGAGAGGCGCGCTCCTGGCAGTGACGGTTTCGGATAATGGTTGCTCGGTCATTCGCTGGGCAGGAGACTTAATAGATAGGCTTCATAGCAATGGGAATGGACTATACTGAGGGTAACGGACCAGGTCAAGTAATGAACAAAGGACGCATGCCGTTCCCGTTCCTTGACACCCCAAAGGATCACATACTATCCTGTTCATGATGAGTAGCAGTGAGATGTGGGGGCATCATGGGTGACGAGGTGAGACGATGATTGCGACACAAATAGAGCCAACAGCTGCCCTCGCTCAGCTACAAGAGTCAAAACCTGAACGGGTGACGATTGTGTTGCTGAGCGGTGATCTCGACCGCGCGATGGCGGCGTTTATCATCGCAACAGGTGCCGCGGCGATGGGCATGCGTGTGACGGTGTTTTTCACATTTTGGGGATTGAATGCCATTCGTCGAAGAGGAGCCGCCAGCTCGGCAAAAGATTGGCTTCGACGGATGTTTGGCCTGCTCAACAAAGGCGGCGCTGACGCGCTCCCGCTGTCCCGCTTCCATTTCGGGGGGATCGGCACCAAGATGATGCAGACGGTGATGAAACAAAATAGGATGCCGGGAGTCCCTGAGCTGATGCAGACGGCTCTTGATCTGGGTGTGCGGTTTATTGCCTGCACCACGACGATGGGGCTGATGGGTATTACCAAAGATACGTTGATCGACGGCATCGATCAGTTTGCCGGCGTGACGACGTATCTGGCTGAAGCCAAGCAGGGTAGCGTCAACCTGTTCATCTGAACCATCAACTCAAACTAAGGGTACGTTGATGATGCAAGCCGATGTCAAACTCGATACCTTGGGGTATTTCTGTCCGATGCCGATCATCATGACGTCCAAAAAAATTAAAGAGCTGGCATTAGGGCAGGTATTGGAAGTCGTTTCCGACGATGAAGGCATTAAAAAGGACATGCCAGCTTGGTGTGAAACCACGGGCCATCAAATGATGGGTTTGGAAGAAGAGCAGGCGAAATCGGGACGGATTTACAAAGCCTTTGTCAAAAAAACCAAATAGTCGGATCTTTTGAAGATTCGAGCGCACGAAAGCCGGAAGGACGACACTCGGTCCTCCGGCTTTTTCGTTGTAACCCGGACAGGGCATGAACCAAATCGTCGAGTGTGTCCCCAACTTCAGCGAAGGTCGCAATCGAGGGACGATTCAGGCACTGATCAATGCCGTGACCTCGACCGCGGGTGTCGCGCTATTGGACCACTCGATGGATGCGGATCACCATCGCGCGGTGTTGACGTTCTGCGGAACTCCTACCGCCATCGTCGAGGCCGCGTTTCGTGCGATTCTGGTCGCGACCGATCTTATTGATCTGCGGAGGCATGCAGGCGTCCATCCTCGCGTCGGCGCGACCGATGTCGTGCCGTTCATACCGATCAGAGGTACGACGATGCAGGACTGCGTCCAACTCGCCAAGCGATTGGGAGGAAGAGTCGGGCGCGAACTCGAGATCCCCGTCTTCTTATACGAGAGTGCGGCAGCTCACCCTGACCACGTCCCACTCGAGGCCGTCAGACGGGGAGGACTTGAAGGCTTGGCCTTCCGCATGGCGTCCGATCCTGATTGGACACCGGACTTCGGCCCGCCACGCCTTCATCAGAGCGCGGGAGCAATCGCAATCGGTGCGCGCCCTCCACTGATCGCCTACAATGTCAACCTTCGCTCCACGGACGTTGATGCTGCTCGGTCGATCGCGAGGAGTATCCGCCATTCAAGCGGAGGTCCACCACATCTCAAAGCGATCGGCGTAGAGCTAGCCAGTCGCGGTCTGGTTCAGGTTGCGATGAATTTGACCGATTACCAGGTCACTCCGCTCCATACTGCTTTTCAGGCTGTCAAAGCCGAAGCCGCAAGGTATGGAGTGGAGGTGGCCGGAAGTGAACTAATCGGATTGGTGCCACAGGCAGCATTGGACCAAGCTGCGGCCGAGTCGTTGAACCTGGATCGATACAATCCCAGCCATGTACTGGAAACACGAATAGCAGAAACGATGCTGAGAAAAGGCGAGGACGAACACACCCTGTCGAACTTTCTCGCTGCTGTAGCGGAACCCAAACCAACACCAGCCGGCGGCAGTGTTGCAGCACTTGTCGGAGCCTTGGCCGCCTCGTTGGGAGTGATGGGTGCCCGCCTCAGTCAGCAATCAGACAGCACCGCCCACCTCCTCGAATTGAGCTGGCGGCTCCATGAGCTCGTCCACAAAGACATGGAAGCGTATGAGACGCTGAGTACCGCCTATAGAATCCCTAAACACCGGCCCAACCGATCCGTTACAGTTTTCAAAGCTCTCCAACGAGCCACCGAGGTACCCTTGGAGATTGTCGAAACTGCTTGTGATGTAGGGCGGCAGCTGCTTGTTGTGCGCGAAAAGGTAAAGCCAGCCGTCCGCTCCGATCTCACCGTGGGTCTCACCATGGCGATAGCAGCGGCCCAGGCCGGTCTATTCACAGCCAAGATAAACTTAGAATCTCCAATAAATCCTCCGCTTATGGATATTTTCCAGACCAGGATGGCAAAAGCCGTCGCGAATCTTGATGAACTGAGAGGGTTGTGCTAGACTCCGACCCCGGTTTCGAGAGAACCATAAGCAGCAGGCTGACATGGCCTGAGAAAGTCGAAAGTCAACCGACATGGAAATCAAGGTTTTTAACAACAACGTTGAAAAAGCCCTCAAGGTCGCGAAAAAGAAATTGGCGGGAGAGGGTCTATTCCGCGAGTTAAAACGTCGTCGTTTCTATGAGAAGCCGAGCGTCAGGAAGAAAGCCAAACAGCGCGAAGCACAAAGGCGTCGACAAAAGTGGCTTTCCAAGCGGAGACCTGACTAGGCACCTTCCGACAGTCTTCCCATTTCCCTCGGTATTTGTCTCCTTCGTTTTCATGCAGACCTGATGCGCCGAGATGAAATCCACGAGGTGATCCGGCTTATCAGGCACGAGGTCTGCCGATGGCAAGAACCGGTCCTCGGCGTCGTCGCCGAGCAGTCCGACCGAAACCCATTTTTGATCCTCATCTCCTGTCTCCTGAGCCTTCGCACAAAAGACAAAACCACGCGGGAAGCTAGTGATCGTTTGTTTGCCCTGGCGCACACCCCAGCATCCTTGCTGAATCTACCTCTGAAAAAAATCGAACAAGCGATTTATCCGGTCGGATTCTACCGAACGAAGGCCAAATCAATTCACCAAATTTGCCGTCGGCTGATCGATGAACACGGAGGCAGGGTACCGGACTCCATCGATGAGTTGGTGACGCTCCCGGGAGTTGGAAGAAAGACCGCAAATTTAGTTGTCACCGTTGGGTTTCAAAAGCCGGGAATTTGTGTCGATGTGCATGTCCATCGCATCAGCAACCGGTGGGGCTATATCAGAACAAAGACGCCGGAAGAATCAGAAAAGGCCCTCAGGCGCAAACTCCCCAAAGAGTACTGGATCACCTACAATGACCTCCTCGTTCCCTATGGACAGAATCTTTGCCTTCCGGTTTCGCCGCTCTGTAGCCGCTGCAAGCTGACCGAGCTCTGTGATCGAGTGGGAGTCACGAAAAGTCGTTGAGCGTGAAGCGCCGTCCGAAGCTCATCTCTTAACAAGAGACAAGTGACGCTGAACGTACGACGTTCAGATGAAGAGTTTCGTCTCAGCATCGGCGGTGAGCGCAAGAATGGCCGGTAGCCCCAGGACCTCGTCAACATTCTTTTCGACCGCGCCGGCGTCCACGCCCATATATTCCAACCCCGCGCTACAGGCGATCAGCCGAAGCTTTCCCACATGCTTGGCGTCCTGGAACATCTCGGAGATCTTCGGCACATTTTTTTCTTTGAGCAGCCGAGCAACCTCCTCAGCCGAGCCGGCATATTCCGGCGGAAAGTCGATCTGATCGATCTTGCCTTCCGCGAGTTTCTTGATCGTCCAGAACAACAACACAACGACCACGTCTTTCCCCATTGCGGCGGCCGTCAGACCAAGCGTTGCAACCTGGTGCAGCTTATCGTACGTCGCATTGTGGGCAAAGATCACAAACTTCGGTGTCGCCGACATTTCTCGTTCTTCCATGCGCGAGTTCGCAGGCTGTCCATGTAGTCGGAAATGGCTGCATCGATTCCCGATGCGGCAGTTTCATCTCCGGTGATTATAACGACCAACCTCGACTACGTAAACACGAGACTTTGCTTTCACATCGCCTTGAGGGACGCGCAGACCCATGCTAGGATGCCGACCAATGGATTGGCTTCTTGCGACGGTTCAGCAGTACGTCTCGACCGAAACCCTCGTCACTCTCACGGCGCTCTCGGTGATTTTCTTTATCGGATCGCTGATCGCCATCCCGTTCATCCTCGTCCGGCTTCCGACAGACTTCTTCGACACGCGTGTCCCCCGCCGCTGGATGGAAGATCATCACCCGGTGCTTCGACTATTCGGCCACCTTGTGAAGAATGTAATCGGGGCCATCTTTCTGTTCGTCGGGTTCTTAATGTTGTTCTTGCCGGGCCAGGGCATTCTCACCATGTTGATCGGTGTGACCATGCTGGATTTTCCCGGTAAGCGAAAGTTGGAGGCGAAGATGATCGGCCAACCGGCGGTGCTGAACACCATCAACACTATGCGTCAGAAGTTCGGAAGGCCGCCGCTCACAATTGCGCCGCCTCCCTAAGAGCTGAGATGATTGGACTGAAGACTGATATCTCTACCAAGGAGATTGCGTACTCAGCCCTCGACTGAATGATTGCGGCAACCGACAACTCCCATGATCTCGCTCGCAACCGATAGACCCCCTACCCTCTATCTTATCGACGGCAGCGCCTACATTTATCGGGCATTCTTCGCCCTGCCGGCGCTGAACAATTCAAAAGGTCTCCAGACCAACGCGATCTACGGGTTCATGACGACCCTCCTCAAGATTATCCGCGAGCATAAGCCGGATGGTCTTGCGGTCGCCTTCGACGAAAAGGGGCCGACCATCCGACACGAGAAATTCAAGGAATATAAAGCACAGCGACCGCCGATGCCGGACGGCATGAAAGCGCAGATTCCATACATTCATCGGGCGGTGGAAGCGCTGAACATTCCCGCCGTGAGACAGGCCGGATATGAAGCGGACGATCTGATCGGCACATTGGCCCGGCAGGCAGAGCACGCCGGCTACGACATCGTCGTCGTCACCGGTGATAAGGACATGCTCCAGCTGGTGACGCCCCACGTGCGGGTCTATGACCCAGTGAAAGACAAATGGTCGGGTGAATCGGAATGCGTCGTCAAATTCGGAGTCGAGCCCGCTCGTGTCGTTGAAGTCATGGGGCTCATGGGAGATGCCAGCGACAACATCCCCGGTGTAAAAGGGATCGGCGAGAAAACCGCCATGAAACTGATCGCACAGTTCGGCACGATTGAAGAACTGCTCCGCCACATCGAGGAAGTAACTCCACCTCGCATCAAGAACCTGCTTGCTGATCAGGCAGAGAACGCGCGGCTCAGCCGGAAACTGGCAACCATCGATACACAAAGCCCGGTCGAATTTCATCCGGACTCCTATCGGATCAAGCCACCGCACGACGAGCAACTCACCAACCTGCTGCGCGAGTTGGAATTCACATCCCTCCTCAAAAGTCTGCAGTCAGCATCAAAGCGGGAGGAACCGAAGCCTCACGATACCGCCGTCATTGAAGACGAGACGGCTGCGCAACGATTTGTCGGCAGCTTGCCGAAGGACACGCCTCTCGGCGTACACTGTTTGCTGACCGGTCAACCAGGCGTCCATGCAGATGTGCGTGGCCTAGCCCTCTCCGCTGGCGGTCATACCGCCTTTATTCCGATCGACGTTCACACGTTCATGCGACCGGTCCTGCCGCTTCTGCACGACACACACCGAACCAAAGTCGTGCACGATCTCAAAGGCACCCTGCTCGCCTTTCATCGCATCGGTGTCAGCTTAGCCCCTCCCTACATGGACGCGATGATCGCCGATTATCTGCTCAATCCGAATCGTCGCGACCATGGCCTCGACACGATCGCCTTTGAGCGGTTGGGGGAACGGCTGGGATCAGGAAACCATGAGAAGGCCCGGCCACAATCGCTCTTCGAGGTCGATACCGGCTCCCGCGAGACAGCGACAGACACGGCCGCCGTCTTAACGAAGCTCGACCCGATCTTGACGGAACAGTTACGAGAGCAAGGGAGCTTGAATCTCTTCACCGAAGTTGAATTGCCGCTCGTGCCGGTGCTGGCCGACATCGAGCGGAATGGGTTCCTGCTGGATGTCCAAGGGCTCCACGAACTGAGCAAGGAACTCGAACGGGAGCTCGATCGCATGATGCAGACCATCGCCGGGACAGCCGGCGGCGAGTTCAACATCAATTCTCCGAAACAGCTCGCGACGGTCCTCTTCGACAAACTCGGCTTGAAGCCGCTTCGTAAGACCAAAACCGGCTATTCGACCGACGAAGACACGCTCACTCAGCTCGCGACGCAACACGAGCTGCCGTCCCAGATTCTCAATTACCGAAGTCTCAGCAAGCTCAAGTCGACCTATGTCGATGCGCTCCCTGAACTCGTCAGGCCGGAGACGAAACGGCTCCATACCTCCTTGAATCAAACCGTCGCCGCCACCGGACGTCTCTCGTCCACCGATCCTAATCTCCAAAATATCCCCGTCAAAGGTGAGTATGGCCTCCGCATCCGCGAAGCGTTTATCGTCCCCAAAGGCCATGAACTCCTCTGCGCTGACTACAGCCAGATCGAGCCGCGCATCCTCGCCCATCTCTCACAAGATCCTCGTCTGCTGGCCGTGTTTGCTCAAGGAGAGGATATCCACATGGCCACCGCCATGGAGATCTTCGGCCTCCCATCCAATCACATCACCAGAGACATGCGCCGGACCGCCAAAACCGTGGTCTTCGGCATTGTGTACGGCATCAGCCCGTTCGGCCTGTCCCAGAATTTAGGCGTCTCCCAGGCCGAGGCCAAGAAATATATCGACACCTTCTTTGAGCGATTTTCAGCTGTGCGAGCTCTCATGGACCGGAACATCGCCGAGGGGCGGAAGAAGGGCTATACCACAACCATCCTCGGCCGCCGCCGGCCGATTCCTGAGCTACAAAGTGGGGATCCAGCGCAACGCGGTTTCGGTGAGCGCATGGCGGTCAACAGCCCTATTCAAGGTTCCGCCGCGGATTTAATCAAAGTGGCCATGATCAACGTGCACAAAAAACTCCACGAGGAGCTGCCACACGTGAAGATGATCCTCCAAGTCCACGACGAACTCATCTTCGAAGCACCGGACCATGACCTGGAGGAAGCGAAACGGATCGTGAAAGAAGAAATGGAAGCCGTCGGCCAACAATTAGGCTTATCGGTGCCTCTTAAAGTAGACTTAGGCGTCGGGAAGAACTGGCGGGTCGCTCATCCGTAACTCACAACCAATGAGGTAACATATGCTAACCATACGTGTCTCGGTCGCGTGGATGGTCGCAGTTTTCAGCCTCGGGGCCTTAGGGATTGTGCTTCTCCTGGGTCACCCGTTCACGGTCAAAGCGCAGGAGCCGAAACGGTTTCAGTACAGAATCATCGAGGTACTCCCCGACACCCAGAATATGCAAACCAAGTTAAACGAATTTGGAGCAGCTGGATGGGAACTCGTCGCGGTGTCGATGGGGGACATGACGGAACCGAGGCTGATTTTTAAGAAGTAAGCATGAGTGCTGAGTGCGTAAAGTCCTAGGCGGTGTTTTATCAGAACAGACTATATCCCTTTGCGGTGGTATTGGCGGTCATAGAAGAGAAAATCATCAAAGGATCACTTGGATGAGAAAAGTCTTTGTCTCCCAAAATTTGATCGACGTCGAGATGCGTAAGGATCGGCTTGAGCAGGCCGGCATCCGGTGCATGATCAAAAATCAGCGGCTATCAGGGCTTGCAGGAGAGATTCCCTTTGCGGAGATTTTCCCGGAACTGTGGGTCATTCAAGACGAGGATGCCTACCGGGCACGACAAGTATTGGATGAAGAGTTGATCTCGCAGCCGCCAAACCTCGACTCCTGGGTATGCCCCGGATGTGGTGAGCATCACGAAAGTCAATTTTCGGAATGTTGGAAATGCGGACGAGCGAGCGCGGCGCTGTGATGACGCCGCTGCTGCCCACACTCCCCACGAAATCCTCCACGGCCGACACTAGAAAGCGCTTGTCGGTACAGTCAGGCTCTTCCTGAGCCTCGCCTGTCAATCGACCGACGGATGCTGGGTGCTTTCATCCGCCTTTTTCAAACAGTCGTTAAACGCGACGCGCCTTTGGACGAATGACCAGAAGAGCTTGTATCGATTGAGCATTTCCAACTGCTCCACATATTCGTTACATTGCTTTTCTTTCCAAGGCTCGACCTGGTCCGGAGGCGCAGTCACAATCCACGCCCCGCCGAGCAGAGATATAATTCCGAGAACCGCGCTTCCTATGATCATCACGCCTTTCTTGCCGACCATGAATCCCTCTTTCGGTACGTTGTAGATCAAGAACCCGATGAGTCTTTTCTGACTCAACTCTTGAATATGGTGCCGGAGACCGGGATCGAACCGGTACGGGCCTTTTGGACCCGAGGGATTTTAAGTCCCTTGCGTCTGCCTATTCCGCCACTCCGGCGAGAGGGGGGATATTAACATAGCGACTCCGGCGCCACAGCCACTTTTCTCACAGTGTTTGACCTAACCTGACTGTGCAAGCGATGACGAGATTGGGCTACAATGAGGGGGGCCGATGAGAGGATCTCCGTACCGTGATACACGGTAAAGAGGTGAGCCGCTGCGGACGCACATTTCACGATTGTGGGTTGTTCCATTCATCCTCGCGATGGCGCTGCCGCCATCGGCAGCCGGGCAGGAAGCGGTGCTCGAGATCCTTCCGATCCGGCCCTTTAACTTCGACATCTCATTCAATCAACGCACCTTTGCGCCGAAAGCCAGGGTTATCGCCGGCCAGGTGGGGATCACCGCCCTTCGATATGGCCCGTTTGAAATGCGAACGGTGTATCAATACTACAGTCAACACACACCCACGTTTGTGACCGATCAACATTCGTTGTTTCTTAACCCTCGCTGGAATAATTTCATCGACCTTTTGGATTTCCCCAAAACAAAGCCGCTCAATCGAGTCATCCGTCATGTGCTCTTCGGGCCGCTTGAGGATCGGGCGGTTCCCTACATCGGCACGCTGATTGGCGGAACCCTCCCCGGGCGGGACGCCGATTCTCTCGGCTATCTCTACGGCGGACAGGTGGGCGTCCGATTTCCGGTCGCTCGTGGGTTTTCAGTCGACATGGGGCTCCAGTACTCTCGGTTCGAAATCGACTTCAAGGGCGTTTCCAATCTCTCAGAGCAATGGTTGTTTACGATCGGGATGAGGCTGTAGTGATCTGCGCACCATGAAATTAATCGCACTACGAAGACGAGTCGTTCGCATGAGCGACCAAAAGAAGCTTGCCGGCTGGCAGCGGTGGTGCCTCTTGGTGCCCATCATCCTGCTATTACAAGGGTGTGGGCTGATCTACGATGCAGTGACCATGATCCATCCCTTGACCCGTGATGAGCTGTCCGCGATTTGCGCCCGTGAGCGATTGCGTGTGGGCATTTCCGTGGAACCGTTTCGCCCGTTTGTCTTTCCCGCCGTGTATACCGACGAAGGCATCCGAGTCACAGGCCTGGATATCGAACTGATCCGAGAAATCGCCGACGCACTCACAACCCATTGCGGCGGACCGAACCCCATCGTCCCAACTCTACACGTCACACGATTTCCCGATCTGTTCATCAAGATGAGCGAGGGGCAGCTTGATCTCTTCGTCTCGTCCGTGAGCGGGACCGTTCCAGGCACACGACCGGCCGGCCTCTGGTTTTCGGCGTCGTACCTGCACGACGATGGGATTGCCGCCATCACCCAAAAACCGGAGATTGCCGAACGCATCTGGACACAGCTCAAAAAACAGGACGGAAAGCGGGATACGCTCACAGCAGTCCAGAAAGCTTTTGCCGGCCTGACGGTCGCCGTTCAGAAGCGAAGATCCTCTCACCTGTACGCGGACGTCAACCTCAAGCGGATCCGCATGGTCATCTGCGATTCGCTTCCCGCTTCGATCGAAACGAAAGACCTGGACATCGATGTCATCCTGACCAACCATTCCATTCTTCAGTATGTGACGAAACGGGTCTGGCAGGATTGGCGAATCTTGACACACATCGACGGCACCCCTTTGATTCTGACTCATGAAGATCTTTCCATCGTCACAAGCGACGACCACAAACAGTTACAATGGTCTTTGAACAACCTACTGTTTCGCCTGGAGGAATCAGGTCGGCTGAAGCACATGCGTCGGAGATGGGTGGAAGCAGACTACGCGCCTACTCGTCGGGCGACGACTGAAGGATTGCCGCTGGAGGTCACACAAGTTCCTGAACATTATGATCAGGGACAGTGCCGTTTGGCAGAGTGACAATGGGAAAGCCGAGGTGTTTATGATCATTCCACCGAACGTCTTACGAGTTTTTGGGTTGACTTTGTCTCTTCTATGCCCCCAGATCGGCTGGACACAGGACTCGCGCGAGGAGATCGAACAGACTGCGGAGCTTTTGACAACCCTTCTTAATGCAGGACGTGTCGTCGTCGAACGAAACCAATCGTTGATCAACGATCCGGGCAAAGCCGATAAGGGATTCACGCCCGACGTCTTTGAACAGTTGGTGCGCGAGGAGTTTCTCCGACAGACTCGCATCGACGTGAAGCATCCCCCCTCATCTGTGCCGCCTCTTACCAAAGAGCTCTTGGCGACACTGCTCCTCACAAGCAAAGAAGTGGTCGGGGACGCGCAGTTCGTGATCAATCAGCGAGGGATCGGGTATAAGAACTTCATTCCGGCCACATTCGGCAGCCAGGCCGCACGGAAGTTTTCCAATCGTTCACACGTGAAAATCAAACAGACGACCCTCAGTCCGCGCAACCTGAAAAATGCTCCGGATACGTACGAAGAGACGGCGCTGAACCGACTTGCGACCGAACCAGCCGCGACCACACCTGTCGTCGAGTGGATCGACGGCGGTCGGCTACTCAGGGCGATGATGCCGATATATTATTCGGAAGACTGCCTGACGTGTCACGGAAGCCCTAGAGGGATACTCGACGTTTCCGGCTATCCAAGAGAAGGCGCTCAGGCGGGGGAACTAGCCGGTGCCATCAGCATTCAGATTCCCGCGGACCACCGATAGCAGATCCAGCCGCGACGGAGGAGGGACACAACGGGTGGATCTGCCACCGATGATCTTCCGTGGAACTAGTTCAATACCGCGGTGAGTTGTGGAACATGGCCTTCGCCGCTCGCAACCATCGCCGGCTTGTGGTCGAACGCGACTTTTACGCCCGACTTGACCGCTCGCCCCCAGCGATTGGTCTGCGCCTGCGCCTTCCGAGCATACCGGCTGATGCTCCGACGCGTATCGGATCCGGTCTGTGGGGCGAACAGGAGCCCTAGTCCCGCTCCGATGACGGCTCCGCCGGCGATGAATGCAGCTGCCTTGGCGACGTGCTTCCCCTGCTCCGACATGGCGAACCTCCCTCTTAATGGTGGTGATGTGCTGGAAGATCGCTCAATCGTTCTTCCTATGAAGAGCGTATCAGCATGCTTTGTGCCAGCGTGCGTACGGACATACCGTCGACGATTTACTCGTAAAATCAAATGGGCAATTTTCGCCGATTAGAAGTGACAAATATTGGGTCTCCTTTTCTCGACAGCGCGAGACACAGTCGTTTCAGAAATCCAACACTTGCCCCACTGCTATTCCTGGAAATCGTTTGTCGGCAACGTTTCCCCAGGGCTGGGTTCTAATCATCCTTTAATCCTCCATACGCTTGCATTGACACGTGAGCCCCCGTATGATCCGTCGGAAAGTTCGCTCCCTGACTCACGGAAGAAACGGGCATCAACGACGCGTTATGAATCAGTTTCGAATACGAACAACCCCCTCTCAAACGACGATCCGGACTGAGGAGACATGGGCGCTCTAGCCGCGATTCCTTATCCGAACATCGATCCGGTCATTGTGGCGCTGGGCCCTATTCAGTTGCGCTGGTACGGGCTGATGTACCTGATCGGCCTCACTGCGGCCTACTTCTTGATCCGGCACAAGGTCGCCCGTAAAGGGTTGGAGATTAGGAAGGACCAGATCTATGATATGGTCGTCTACGCGGCCTTCGGCGTGTTTCTGGGGGGGCGGATCGGCTACACGCTCTTCTACAACTTTTCATACTACATTGAGAACCCACTGAAATTGCTCGCGGTATGGGAGGGGGGCATGTCCTTCCACGGCGGGCTCATCGGAACGATCGTCGCACTGATCTGGTTCAGCCATAGGCAAAAGATTCCTGCCTATACGATCGCGGACCTGGCGGCTTCCGTCACACCGATCGGGTTAGGCTGTGGTCGGATCGGGAATTTCATCAACGGCGAGCTCTTTGGTCGATCGACCGACGCAGGGTGGTGTATGGTCTTCCCGACCGGAGGTCCGGCTTGCCGCCATCCCTCACAATTATACGAGGCGGCGCTGGAAGGCCTCGTGTTATTCACAGTCTTGTGGTGGATCGATCGGCGCCCGACTCCTCCCGGCACGATCTTTTGGACCTTCGTAACCGGATACGGCATCAGCAGACTGATCGTCGAACTCTTCCGCGAACCGGATCAGCATCTTGGCTTCATTCTGGGCCCGATTACCATGGGCCAGATTCTCTCCCTCCCTATGGTCTTGATCGGGATAATCATGCTCGTCCTGGGTTATCAGCGAGCGCGGCACAATCCCGCGTACTCTTAACGATCCGTGCCGAATGCCGGAGTTCTTAGTACGGCATTTCGTTGTCGTCCAGGCCCACATGGTGCCCCAATTCGTGCACCACCGTGTCGTACACTTCCTGCACCACTTCCTCCGGACTGTCGCATATGCGGAGGATCGGTCCGCGATAGATGGAAATCCGTGGCGGCGGTTCACCGCCCGGCCTGAAGAATGAATCGTCCGCCAACGACTGGCCTTGATAGAGGCCCAATAAATCGTCCTTCTCATCCAGCTCCAAATCACGCAGGACGTCCTCGGGCGGCTCTTCCTCTATGACCACGGCAATGGCCTCCATGAGCGCGGCGTAGGGAGGCGGGAGATCATCGATGGCCTGCCGGACCAGCTCGGCAAAGGCTGCAGAGGAGATATGTTCTGGCTTAGCCATTTCCAGTCCCTGAATTTACAATTCCATGTCGACGCCACAGCGTAGAAACAGGCAATGGAATCGTGGCTCGCTTCCCAGACTCTGCTTCACAGCGGCCTTGTAGATCTCGCTTTGCGTTTGGTACCGTTCGGCGCGATCCGCCGCCTGATCGGCCGACACCCCGTCTGTTTTGTAGTCGGCGATCCACAGCTCTCCATCACGCCGATAGATGAGGTCGATGACGCCTTCCATTACCTGCCGATCTCCCCATGGCATGATGAACGGAATTTCACGACCGAGAATCTGGGATGATCGCAGTCGCGCATAGGCTTCCGATCGACCAAAGGTTGCAAGGAGATCGGTCACTGAATCCTTGACCGCTTCAGCATGGGATTGTTGGTCTGGCCCAAGGACCGACCGAAGAGCGGCGCCGACCTGAGCGAATAACCCGGAAGGGTCCGATGAAAAGTCCCATCGCTCCAGCAGGCGATGAGCCACCACGCCAGCCAACCGGCCGATCACCGCCTCCTGTCGAACCGAAGTCGTACCGCCTCGGGACAACCCCGCCCGTGTGCCCAGCTCCGTCGGCGTCAGATGATGCGCGCGCGCGCGGATTTCATTCCATCGAGCGGTCCTCGCCTTCCACAGACGCGCGATTTCTTGTGGATCGATCGCTGTCGCACCGACCGCCCTGTCCCCGCGTCGCCGGGATCGCTTTCGTTCCGGCGACGTGACGACTCGTTGCGGAATCTTACAGGCCCCGATGCACAAGGATTCGGTCGAGGGGTCTCCGATCGCTCCCGTCCCGATGTTCCGCAACAGCTCGAAGACCGTTTCGCCGACCGAGCGAGCCGTCATTCCGCCGGACAAGAGCAACAGCTCTTTCGCCCTGGTCATCCCGACGTACAGCACTCGTCGCCGTTCCGCGTCTTCTCGTAGACGCAGCTTGTGTTGGACCAGCAACGAGCCGAGTGATCGATACCGGCCCAGGGAGAACCCATAGGTTGAGCTCGACCAATCGTAAGAGACCTGCGGCGCGCTCCGCTCTCGCCCACTCCCCTGATGAAGACCAGGCAACACGACGATGGGAAACTCTAGCCCCTTGGCCTTATGAATCGTCAACACATGGACCGCTTCAAGCGACTCTTCGGCGAGCAGGCTTTCGGACTCATCCGGTTGTTCGTCGAGTCGAGCAATCATGAGTTCTACGAATCCGCTGAGGGTCATATGGGGCCGGTCGGCGAGTGACGCGGCCGTTTGCTTCACTTTCAGGAGATTGGCCACGGCCTGTTCCCCATGGAGCGACGCAGCGGCCAGATCGAGAATCGGCAATCGATCGAAAATCAGTTCGAGCGCCTCGGCCAACGGCAACACAGGGACGGCCCGGTGGAGCCACGACAGATGCCCATACAGCCTCCGAACGACATCGGCGCGGACATGAGACCATGTTTGAAGATGATCTCCCAAGAGATAATTGAAGTGCCCGGCCTGCTTAAGGTCATAGAGCTCTCGATCCGTCAGCCCCCCGATCGGCGAACGAAGGAGGCCGGTCAAAGCAACCTCATCGTGAGGATGATCTAAAACACGGAGGAGGTTGACGAGATCGATGACTTCTTGACGGCGGTAGAAATGCTTCTCCCCCTCGATGACGTAAGGAATCTCATGCCGTCGCAACGCATCGAGGTACGCATCGGACTGCGTCAGTTTTCTGAACAGCAGCGCCACATGGCCCGGCTTCACCGTGGGGCGACTGAGAATGTCCTCGGTCAACCAACGAGCCAGCACTTCGCTTTCCGCTCGTGTCGCCCCGGCCGCATCGAACATCTCGCCCTCACCGTCCGGCGTCGTCACGCAGAGACGGACACCCGGCTCGATCGACGGCGGCTTCCGGTGAGGACGCACCTCCAATCGCACGTTCGCGGGCTGAACCAACGGACGTCGTTCAAAGAGCCGATCAAAGGTTTCATTGACCGGCTCCAAGACCGCTCCATCGCTTCGGAAGTTGGTCGTCAATGTCCGAACGACTCCCCCTTCAGCCGCGACTTTCTCCACGACTCGATCGAACGCTTCGATATCGGCTCGCCGGAAGGCATAGATCGACTGTTTGGGGTCCCCCACGATGAACAGCTTTCCCGGTTCGAGGGCCATCTCCTGCCACCGGGCCGCTTGCGTCCCTTGACGTTCGGAGATTGCAAGAATGATTTCGTACTGCGTCGGGTCCGTATCCTGAAACTCATCGACCAACAATGCGCGATACTCTCGTTTGATCCGCTCGCGGACGAGCGGGTGTTCGAAAAGCAACGCCCGCGCCCGCGCCAGCAACCCATCGAAGGAAAGCCAACCCTGCCGAACAAACGTTTCTCGGATGTTTCGCACCAGCGGAATGAGCAGCGTCAACAGGTCGTTTAAAAACGCCTGATCGATCGTGAGGAGTTGTTGCGCGGTCTCAATGAGGGCACCCGCCTCCCTAAAATCACCGTTCTCCCATCCCGCCACGGCGCCCCCAAGATCTTTGTCGAGCCATTCTCGTTCCGCCGCCGTCACAGTTTCTCGGACGGCCAATCCCTTGTCCGCCACGAGATGGATCACGGTGGCCGCGGCGGCCAGCATCTGCTCGACCTTTCGGCGTTTCGGTCTGTCGTGTTCGCTCAACAGCCGGTCGGCCCGCGCGCCCATATGCTGCATCCAGTCCGACATGGCCGGGGAGATGGCCGGGGAGGCGAGTTGTTCCCGCATCGCATCGAGATCGACCGATTCACTGCACAAGGACCGGGCCAACGATCTGAGCGCATCGAGCGTAGCCGACGACAAGATCGACCGCCACAAGAGATGGTGTCGGCCGTTGCGGCTCAATTCCTGATCGAGCCAGCAATCCCACGCAGCCGTGAACTGTTCGTCGAAGCGCAAGCCGTCGTCTTCCTTGAAGTCAGGATCGACGCCGCTTTCCAGCGGATGGAGCCGTAACAGGTGGGCGGCGAAGCTATGGAGTGTGCCGATCTGCGCTCTTTCCAATTCGGCCAATGCGGCTTGGGCGCGGGCGGCAATCGCATCGCTGCTCAGTCCATAATGCGATTGGAGATCGCTCCTCGAAACAGCCCCTCCGTCGGTCGTCCGCATCGAATCGGTTTGCGGACGAGCAAGGGCGGTCAGCCGCTCCCGCAATCGCACTTTCATCTCAGTGGCCGCCTTGTTGGTGAACGTCAGCGCCACCACGTGCGTGATCGGCACCGGAGCCGGTTCTTTCATCAGCAGATGGACGAGACGATTGACGAGCAGCGTCGTCTTCCCGGTTCCTGCGCCGGCCACAACCACGACGTTGCGATCGAACGTCGTTTCGGCCGACTGCCGGGCTGCACGATCCGGTATCAGGAACTCGTTAGTCATTGCTGATCTTCTGCGTACGCAGCATCCTCAGCGCTTTCGGCTCGGCCGCTCGATAGGCCCTCCACCACGTCGGCGCATGTTCTCTCCGACAGATCACATGAAACTCACAACCGTCGCAATAGCCGTCCGGGAGGATAAAAAAGCTTCCGGCCCGGATCCCGTCGATTACGCTCTTGATCGTGTGTCGGATCAGACCCCCGGTCTCCGATGCCCACGGCGTCGCCTCGAAGGTCGAGCGACTGATCGGCATGGGCCACTCGGGAGCAAGAAACAGAAACTGCACGTGACGCGCCGTAGAGTGCCCGGAAACGGCGAGACAGCTATAGAACGGCGGCTGCAGTCGATACCCACGGACGGCGGACTGGGTGAGGTTGCGATCTTCCGGTTTCATGGCCGAACCGAATTTGAATTTGTAGTCGACGACCCGCAATGCGCCGGAATCCCGGTCTCGATCGAGACGATCGATCCGACCACGAATCTTCAGCGATTTTCCGTCGAGAATATCAGGAATCGCCCCTATCCCATCCACTTCAAAGCCAATGGGCTGGTACGGGTGCTGGGCCTGTTCCGTTTCATCGGCCTCTACCGTTGCCGCCACAATCGTCACGATCTGTTCCTTCACCAGCTCCCACAAGAGATAGTGACCGGTCCGATGCTGCGATTCGAGGTCCGCCGCCCCCTGTTCAACCGACAGACGGATTATCTGTTCCTTCATAGCACCGGTTGCCCGTGTACTCGGCCACCCGTCCTGCACAAGCCGTTCATAGCACCGACGTAAGGCCGCGTGACAGAGCGTGCCCACCAGCGCCGCATCCGGTTGTTGCGATATCGACCTACGGCTCGGTTCGAGTCGCAGCACATCGGAGGCAAAATATTGGAAGGGACAGCGGGCATACCGTTCGAGTGGCGTGGGAGCGACACCCCGTTCGACGAGCCGTGCCCAATGGGGCTCGACCGCTCCGGTCATCCCATCGAATGGATTCAATCTACTGCCCTCCTCTTCGATGCGATCCAGTGCCGCGGTTGCCTGTCGGAAGGCTTCTGCGTCATGCCCGAGCGCCTGTACCAGTTCGAAGGGATCGTGCCCGTTCATGGCCAACCACCGGGTCAGTTCGGAAGGTGGTAAGAACGGCTTGATCATCGGCCGTTGCGCAACGCGATCGGTCAGGCGGCGAGGCACCACATCGATTGGTTGCTCATCGGCGCCGAACCGCCAGCGAACGCCGTCGAGATATGGAGAGGACGCCAGCATGCGTCCGGTTTCATCGGCCCGTTGATAGGAGAGATACAGCCTCTGGCCGGCAGCCTGACAGAGCAGATGGAAGAGCAAGGCCTCCTCCCCATAGGCCGTCAATTTTTCGTCGATTTTGAATCCAAGCGTGGCGTCGAGCACGCGCCGATGGCGATCCCTGAGAAAGGCATCTTCCCGGATATAGCGCGGAAACACTTTCTCGTTCAGACCGAGGATGAAGAGGGCTCTGAACGGGATCCCACGAGCTGCCATCACATCGAACACCATGACCCCATTCGGAGAGCCATCGCGAAGAGGCGTTCTCGCCCGTTCAAAAGTCTGCGTCAGCAATTCCACGAATTCCGCCCAGGTCATCTCTTCAGTGAGCGGCTCCAATTCCAGGAGTGTGACCCAGATCTGATCGATGGCTTCCCATACCAACGGCCGGTGAACGGCCTGAACGTCTTCAGCAGGCGATTCCGCGCCGTCCGATCGCCGCAGACGCCGCTCGACGAGAGTCCGACAAGCCGTCACCATCTCTCCGATCGTGCCTCGGGAAGGCAAGCGAGAACGGTCTTCCATCAGCTGTGAGACCACTTGCCAGAGCAGACCGATCACTCCCGGCGCAATCGCAAGAGACCCGATCGGGCTCTCCTCTCCATCAAGGATCAAGGCGGCATGACTCGCCCGCTCCAAGCGCGTCCACTCCTCGGCTCCGCGAGTGATGTCGAGGGCCTGAACCAGCAGTTTCCATTGATCAGGCCGGTAGGACTCCGACAGATCATCGAACAGATCCGTCTCATACAGCGGGGACGTCACCACGTCGAGGACCGACGCGCGATAGAAATCGCTTAACGGTAAGGAGGCCAGCTGCAGCACGAGCTTGCAGATCGGTTCATGAATCAACGGTCGCGACGCGGTCGTCTGGAAGGGGATCCGATGGCGATCGAAGATCGACTCAAGAAACGGGCTGTACGGATCGAGTGTCCTGGCGGTGACGCCGATCTCGTCGAAACGATAGCCGTTGGTTTCAACCAGATCGAGGATCGCGCGGCAGGTTGCCGCCAATTCTTCCTCCACGCCGATCACGCTTCTGAGCGTGAGCCGGACGGGATGCCCCGTCACGCGCTCGGACTCTTGCTCCAATCGAATCGTCGCCTCGTCCGTCGCCACCAACGGCTGGATATATCGATCGAAAAAGCGTCGGGCGAATCCATAAGCAGAATCTTTCTCGAGCGGGAAAAACAAGGTCGTGTCCTTGATTCGGCTGATAGCTCCAAAGAAGGACAACTGGACCTGCGTCAAATCATAGAACCCGTAATAGAACACTCGCGTCAAGGACCGGAGGAACGAGGCGGTCGGGACAAAAGGAATAAGCGCCTTCGCCAGATCGTCTTGCGTTCCGACCTCCAGCGTCCTGCCGGCCTCCTTCACTGCCGCATAGAGCGAGAACAGGGCGCCGACCCACGCGTGATCGTCTTCCTCAAAATACCCTTCTTGGAGACCTTGCCACGCCTGGCCTGGATCGACATCCGCATCCCGCAAGTCGCGAATCGTCGCCCAGAGCGCCCCCCACGTCCCGGCCGATTGCCCGATTCGTTGCAGCGGAACTTGGCCGGAGAGCTTGCTGCGAACGATATGACGGACTAACCGCTCAAAGAACAACTCATCCACCACTCGCGGCAACGGACACTGATCTGATACGTCCCCGGCCGATCGCAGCGCCAATTGATGGAAGGTCAGTATGTTGAGATTCAGGAACGACAACCCCTGTTCGACGGATAGGAGCGTACGAAGCCGGTCGGCGAGCGGCTTGGATGGAACGAAGACGGCGATGGGCGCGAGCGGATCGGTTGCCTTGACGCGCGCGAGATGATCGACAAGAGCGGTTTCGAGAAACGGGTGAAAGCGACCGGTGACAACGCGGAGCATCTAACTCGGGTTTCGTGAAGCGTGACGCGTGAAACGTACGAATATCGGCATGGCCTGCTTTCCGTCGGATTCGACGCGTCACGAGCAGCGAGCGACGAACGACGCGATCAGCCGGTCTCCGGTCCCAAGAGCTCGCCGTTGCAATCGACGCAGGCCCAGTCGCCGTCGATGAACGACATGGGATCGCCGCAGATCGGGCAATCCGGTGGAGGCCCCTTGGCAAGGAGTGGAAGAAGATCAGGCAGCTCGATATCGTCTTCGTCCATTAGTCCCTACCCTTCTCTCTGTTTGATCTTCAATTGAAGGGCCTTTTCTGCGCTTTCTCGACTGGGGACCCCGACGAACGTCAGTTTTCCATCGATAATGGTCGCAGGCACGGCGCGCACCGAATGGCGGTCCGCCAATTCCTGACCGTCTTTCGTGGTGATATCCACCTCCCGATAGGAAAAGCTGTACTTCACGCGCAGCTGTTTCCAGAGACTCTTCGCCGATGGACAGGCTCCACAACTGGGAGACACGAGCAAGGTAATGTTCGGCATACTGCGTTCAGATTGAACCCAAACCTACTCAGATGGTGGGATCTTAGCACCCGCTGAAAACGCCGCGCAAGGATGGAACGGAGTTCGGTTCGGCTGACAGATTCGCAGGCCTCCGTCGAGAGAAGAGACCTCTATCGTCAGGGAGATTGAGGCTGGTCGGCAGTCGTCGGTTCGACGGTTGTGGAGAGAATGGAAGACGTGGAGCCGGCACGCGAGTGGATGAAGGTGAGCAACCGCTTGTTCCCTTGAGCCTTTCGCAGGAACTTGAAAGCAATCCCGCGCGCACTGACTGATCGAACCATGGCGGCGACCTCGACGGGAGGCTCGCTCTCGGCGACGACGATCTCAAGGTAGAAAATGTCGTCAACGTGCACCCGCGTGTCGCTCTTGATAATACACCCCCCCAACGACAGATCCATCACCGTCCCCTCGCCCCTGACTTTCCCTCCAGAAAACGATAGGCAGAGTTTGACCGGGATACGGAGATGTTCGCGACGCTCAGCAGCGCGTGATAACCCGGCCGCCCTCAGGCGACGGGCAAGAAACCGATGCAGGCAACGCCGGCATTCGAACGGCGCCATCCAGATCAGCATGGCAATACGCTCGCGCGGCGATTGCGGCGGCACATTCATCGCGCCACCTTCTCGACATTGTGGGCACACTATTTGGCGCCGCATTCGACCCTATTCACCAGCACCCTTAACTCATTCCGCTCCCTGATGGCACTATAAAGGCCTTCCCCGTACAGTCAAGCTGATTGCCATCTGGCACAGATCCGCCGCCGGAACGGTCTCAGGCCATTGTGTGACCGACCTGGAAGACGCCGCATCCGACGCCATTCACCTAAACAGACTCTGCGTGGGGAGACTCAGACTCACTCGAACGAGCGGATTCGATGATACCGGCACGGCGGTATTCGCGGTTGAGCATGGCTATGAAACGGACGCTGATACGCTTCGGGCAGACTGCCTCGCATTCATACTGGTTGCCGCAGGAGCCGAACCCTTCTCGATCCATGGCTTCAACCATGGCGCTCACACGGCGTGTTCGCTCGGGCTCCCCTTGCGGCAAGAGCGCCAGATGGGAGACCTTCGCCGCCACAAACAGCATCGCGGAAGCGTTTTTGCAAGCCGCCACACAGGCTCCGCAGCCGATGCATGACGCCGCATCCATGGCGGTTTCCGCTAGATCCTTCCCGATCAGCAGCACATTCCCGTCCACCGCGCCCCCCGTGTTGGCGGAGATATACCCACCCGCTTGGATGACCCGATCGAGGGCGCTGCGATCGACGACCAAGTCTTTGATGATCGGGAAGGCCCTGGCCCGCCACGGCTCGATCGTGATGCCGGCGCCGTCCGAAAACCTTCGCATGTACAGCTGACAGGTGGTGATGCCTCGATCGGGACCGTGCGGTATGCCGTCGATGACCAACGAGCAACTTCCGCAGATACCCTCGCGGCAGTCCTGCTCGAACGCCACAGGTTCCTCCCCGGCAACCACCAGTTTCTGATTCACCGCATCGAGCATTTCAAGGAACGACATCCCGGGACTGACATCATGAGCCTCATACGTGACAAACCGGCCTTTTTCGTTTGGGCCGTTTTGGCGCCAGATTTCGAGCGTGAATTTCACGATCCGCCCTCAGCCCGTCTCATGCTCGCCCCTCCGCTACCCCTCACCGTTCACCCTTCACCTTTCACGTCTTACTGATAACTTCTCGTCGTCGGTTGCACGAATTCGAAGGCCAGCGGCTCTCTGTGCAGGACGGGACCGGCCCCTTCCCGATACTCCCATGCCGCGACGTGCGCGAAGCGGCCGTCGTCTCGCTGTGGTTCGCCGTCTCCGGTTTGATGCTCTTCGCGGAAATGGGCTCCGCATGATTCCTGACGATGCCATGCGTCGTGGCAGAGCAATTCGGCGAACTCCAGATAATCCGCCACTCGTCCCGCATACTCCAGCTCTTGATTGAAGGCCTCCCCTGACCCGGGAACCGTTACCTCCCGCCAAAACGCGTCCCGAAGCGCGGGGATCGACTCCAGCGTCAGTTTGAGCCCCGCTTCATTGCGAGACATGCCGCAATGATTCCACAACAGTCTTCCGACCTCTCGGTGAAACGATGCGGCCGTTCGACCTCCCTTCGCGTTCAACAGGCGCGTGATGCGACTCGTCACTCGCTGAATCGCCGCGCGAGATTCTTGATGATCTTCGCCGACCGGCGCGAACTTCGCCGTCGCCAAATAATGACCGATCGTATACGGCAGGATGAAATACCCATCGGCGAGTCCTTGCATCAACGAGCTGGCTCCCAGTCGATTGGCGCCGTGATCCGCGAAATTGGCTTCCCCGATCACAAACAGCCCGGGAAGCGTGCTCATCAGATTGTAATCCACCCAGAGCCCCCCCATGGTGTAGTGGGGCGCCGGATAGATTCGCATGGGAGCGCGATAGGCGTCTTCTCCTGTAATCCGATGATACATGTCGAAAAGATTGCCGTAGCGTTCGCGCACGACATCGAGTCCCTGCTGTTCGATCGCACCGGCGAAATCAAGGTACACACCGTGCCCGGTCGGACCGACTCCAAGACCTTCATCGCATACGGCCTTTACCGCGCGCGACGCGATGTCCCGTGGAGCGAGATTTCCGAATCGCGGATACCGACGCTCCAGAAAATAATCGCGCTCTCCTTCCGAGATCTCATGCGGAGAACGGGTATCGGCCGGAATCTTCGGCACCCACAAGCGCCCGTCGTTGCGGAGCGACTCGGACATGAGGGTCAACTTCGCTTGATAGGCGTCACCGGGAGGGATGGCCGTCGGGTGGATCTGCGTAAAGCACGGATTGGCAAACGCCGCCCCTTGTTTCCACGCGCGGTACGTGGCCGTCACGTTACTTCCGCTCGCATTGGTCGAGAGGTAGTACACGTTGCTGTACCCGCCCGTCGCCAGCACGACCGCATGGGCGGTGCGGACACTGATGCGTCCGGTAACTAAATCCCTGGCGACGATGCCGCGAGCCTGGCCGTCGACCACGATCACATCAAGCATTTCGGTGCGCGGACGCATCGTGACCTGACCGCGTTCAATCTGCCAGCACAGCGCCGAATAGGCACCCAACAGCAGTTGCTGTCCGGTCTGTCCCCGACAGTAGAAGGTACGAGAGACTTGGACGCCCCCGAAGGACCGGTTCGCCAGCTGCCCGCCGTACTCCCTGGCGAACGGGATGCCGAGCGCGACGCACTGATCGATGATCTGCGTGCTGATTTGAGCGAGTCGATAGACGTTCGCTTCGCGCGAGCGAAAATCTCCGCCTTTGATCGTGTCATAAAACAGCCGCCCCACGCTATCGCCGTCGTCCTGATAGTTCTTTGCCGCGTTGATTCCCCCCTGTGCCGCAATGCTGTGCGCGCGACGCGGGCTATCGTGAAAACACACGCACTCCACGTGATAGCCCAGTTGCCCCAAAGTCGAAGCCGCGCTGGCGCCGGCGAGGCCGGTGCCCACGACAATGACGGTGAGCTTCCGCTTGTTGCTGGGACCGACCAATTTTTCACTGAACCGATGGCGGTCCCATTTCGTTTCCAGCGGTCCGGATGGAATTTTTGAGTTCAGTTTCGTGATCACCGCACGATCCCCAAGAAGATCGCCAAGATGACGGCGACGTTGCCGAGCACCACCAGCAACGCGACCGACGGACCGGCGGCCTTGAACAATCGGTCCAACGCCGCGTGTTCGAACCCAAGGGTCTGTACGCTACTGGACACGGCATGGCTCAGATGAAAGGCGAGTCCCACCTGCCCCGCCAAGTAGATCATGACCATGAGTGGGTTCTGGAAGGCTTGAATCAGCATGCCGTAGACATCGCGATGCCCTTCCGCGTTGATGTCATCCACCGATGCGGGAGCGATGACGCCCGCCGTCAGATGCAGCAGATGGAAAACGAGAAAGAGCAGCAACAGGATTCCGGACGCCGCCATCGTTCGGGAGGCGATCGAGGCTCGTCGATACCTGTGGACGGCATAGTCGACGGGACGAGCGCGACGATTATTCAGGCTGAGACGAACGGCCAACGCGATATGAACGACCGCAATGCCCAGCAATCCGAAGCGGACCGTCCATAACACGATCGGCAGTTCACGGAGAAAAGCCGCGTACGTATTGAGCGCCTGGGGCCCTTCGAATACTTGAAGATTCCCCAACATGTGGAAGACGACAAAGACGACGAGACCGAGCCCCGTGACGGCCACGATGCCTTTGGTACCGACCGATGATTGGAAATGGCTGAAAAGACGTGTCATCCGAACGTCATTATACACATCTTGAGCAGACTCAGACGATGAGAAGAAAACGGACGGACACACGAACCGCCGACATCCGGGCGCCGGCATGGACCGACCATTCTACCGGAGTCGTGAAAAGGCACCCGCTCATTAAAGAACGGCCGAACGTGACGGGCGCGGCGTGACCCGCCGAACCCGGAGTTCCAGTTGTTCCGAAGGCTTGAGCCCCGGAACCAACCAGTCCATCGCCATGACACAGTTTCGACCGCCCTCCTTGGCGGCGTACAGCGCCTTGTCGGCTTGATCGATCAGCTCCAAAGGAGTGCGTGCTCCTAACGCAGTGGTCGACACTCCGATGCTCACCGTCAGCGTCAAGCCGGACGTCACTCGCACTCTGCTGCCGGCCTCTATTCCGATCCGAATCCGCAACCGTTCCGCCAGGTCGGAAGCCTCGGCCAATGTCGTGCGCGGGAACATAAGGCAGAACTCTTCTCCTCCGTAGCGCCCCACCGTATCGGTCAACCGCAACCCGGCGGAGAGGCAGCCGGCGACCGCTTGGATGGCATGATCTCCGATCACGTGCCCGTATTGGTCGTTCACGCGTTTAAAATGGTCGATGTCGACCATCAGACAGCAGAGATCGTGGTCCAGAGTTCGGCTCATGCCGAAGGCTTTCTCGAAGGTTGCGTAAAACGCACGGCGGTTCAAACATCCGGTCAGCGGATCGCGCGAGGCCAGTCGCTCCAACTCCCCGTTCTGCCGTACGATTTCCGCATGCGCGGATTCAAGGTTCGACACGGTTCGCACCAGTGTCTCATTGAATTCTGTCAGCTGTCGGTTCGCGTGTTGGAGATCTACGGTCCGGTCATCGACGAGGCGACTCAACTCATTCAGTTGTCCGGCTGCTCTATTGGCCAGATCCCATTTCCGGCAAAGCTTGGTGGCAAGCTGTAGCGCTTCGATACCGTTAAATGGTTTTTGCAGGATCAACAGCTTGTCGGTTCCGCCGATCCCTTCCCTGATTTCGTCCCAAGGTTGATCACAATAGGCCGTGCAGATGACGACCTGTAGGCCGGCATCAACCCCCCAGAGGTGTTCGATCGTGTCCAACCCGTCCCATCCGGGCGGCATGCGCATATCGACGAACGCCACGGCATACGGGCGACCTTCCCTGCATGCCGTCCGAACCATGGCAAGCGCCGCCTCACCCTGATCAGCACAGTCGACGCTGAACAGTTCATGGGATGGAAGCCGGATCGCCTCATCAAACAGCGCGGACCTGGCCAGCTCCAAGGTCTCACATTCCGTCTCGATGTGGAGGATTCTCCGGAAGTCGTGATGAATCGACGGATTGTCGTCTACGATGAGAATGCGCCGATTGGTATCGTCCATCGCCACGAGACACCTTTCTCAGATTTCTCGGATGACCCGCTAGCTCGCTTTCGCGAACAGCGTCGGGCCGGCCGGTTTCTTGAGTCGCACCGTGCACCAAAACGTCGACCCGCTCCCGGGCGCGCTCTCGACGCCCACCGTCCCGCCCATCAAGTGGGCCAGTTGCTTCACGATAGCCAGCCCGAGTCCTGTTCCGCCGTATCGTCGTGTCGTCGAGCCGTCGGCCTGCGTGAAT
>CAYTAS010000006.1:0-74383 GCA_964435885.1 uncultured Nitrospira sp.
AGGGGATGGCCATCGAGCCGGCGATCAGCCCAGCGGCGATATCACGCCCCGCATACTGCGCCTGAAACGCAGCGGATCCTGAGAGGGGAATCGGCTCCGTGATGACAGCGTGAGCACTCCCGAGTTCGCTTAGTTCTGGTTCCTGTGACTGTAGATCGCGTTCTGCTGCATATGTCGTCATCGGTGGCATCTCGAATATTATTCAAACCGAAACGTGTCTTGTTGCAGGACATCGGTTCACCTTGCGGGTATGCCCTCGTGCTCAACAAATTGAGCTTGTGCTTCCTACAGCAAGAAGCAGGCCGCTCTTCTTACCACTGGATTTATCAATAGAAAATGAAATGATGAACCTAAAGTCGGCGATCCACCTACTCAGGTTGCTGCAATTTTTGCAGTCGGCAAGGCCGGGGATGATCAGGCTGGAGGCTGTGCCTTGGTCGTATGAGGCCTGGTCGTGACTTGCCTCACGGATGTGTGGACGTCGGCAGAACGTCGCACGGCGAAGACACCTCAAAGGGTTGAGAGAGTGAAGCGGCTAGGCAGAGTCTGATCGCTCAGGGCTACGATCAGTTCTGCGAACTGATAAGTGAGGTCACCGGAGGCAAGGTGGTCGCTCTCTTTGCTGATCTCGATGTCCGGCTCGGCGAACGGGTCTTTGCCGCTACGATTCAGAACATGCGCGCATTGATCAGCATGTGCACAAGAATGCTCGCGCCATACCCAAGCGCAATCGCCGGCGTCCATTTGAGATGACTGAAAAACGTATATTGCCCTTTCGCCTGTCCCATCAGCGCGACACCAGCCGCAGATCCGATGGAGAGGAGACTTCCCCCGACTCCTGCGGTCAGTGTCACGAGCAGCCATTGGCCGTCGGAAATGTCCGGGTTCATGGTCAACACCGCGAACATGATCGGGATGTTGTCGACGATCGCCGACAAGAGCCCGACCACGATGTTGGCGAACGTGGCACCCCACTGGAGGTAGAGGACTTGGGAGGCCAAGGCCATATAGCCGAGATGGCCGAGCCCGCCGACACACATGACCACACCGTAGAAAAACAACAGGGTGTCCCACTCAGCTCGGGCGACTTTTTGAAACACGTCGAACGGCACGACGTCACCGATCACTCCTTTATTGTAGACCGAGGAATGGTGGCGTCTCCGGCTCAGGTAATGTCCGAACAAACCGAGATACGCAAACCCGGTCATCATCCCCAGGACCGGTGGCAGATGGAGAAAATTGTGAAAGCCGACCGCCGTGCAAATCGTCAGAAGAAACAACGCGAGAATGCGTTTGGCTCCGACCTTCATGTGTATTACTTCAGAGGACGGCGGCGGCGATACGCGAGGGACGACATAATGCATGATCGCGGCAGGCACAAGGAAGTTCACCGCAGAGGGGATAAACAGGAAGAAAAAATCAAAGAAATCAAGGAGACCCTTTTGCCACACCATCAGGGTCGTGATATCTCCGAAGGGGCTGAACGCTCCACCAGCATTCGCCGCTACCACGATATTAATGCACGACAAATTGACGAAGTGTGGATTGTGGGCGCCCACAGCCATGACCACGGCACACATCAAGAGGGCGGTGGTGAGATTGTCGGCCACCGGAGAAATGCAAAAGGCCAGGCATCCGGTAATCCAGAAGAGTTGCCGGTAGCTGAACCCTTTGCGAACAAGCCACGAGCGGATCGATTCAAACACCAATCGTTCATCGAGGGCGTTGATATACGTCATGGCGACCAGCAAGAACAGCATCAGTTCCGCGTATTCCATCAGATTGTGGCGGAAGGCATGTTCAACCAATTCGGCTTGACCGTGCGGATACGCGAGCGCGATCGCCGCCCAAATGATTCCAGCAGCAAGAATCACCGGTTTGGACTTGCGCAGGTGGGTAAACTCCTCGGACATCACCAGCGCATACGCCAGGACAAAGACGCAGAGCGCAAAATACCCCACTGCTGAGGCGGTCATGTCGATCGAGGCGTGCGATTCGGTTTCAGCCGACGTGAGGGAAGGCAACCCAAAAACGATGAACGCGGAACCAAGACCGACTTGGAGCAAACGGAAGAGGGAAGAGCTGTTCACACACGACCATCCTTTCAAGGCCCATCATCGTTGGCTGACCACAGGAATTGATCTGCGAGGTCATCACGAGAGTGTTTCAGCGTGACACCGATGTCTTTCGCCACGTTCTCTTTACCAATTAATCTCAATAACTTTCAACTCGGTGAACGGTCGACGCGTCGCCGGATGAATCTCTCGGACGGCGGCGATGGCGGTAGGAATCACTGTGGAGTCGATTGGAAGAGAGGACGAAGCAATTTTATGACAAGCGTGCTCATTCCCGCTTTCGGGTCGAGGTCTGCCACGATGTGTTGAATCTTCACGCCGATGGCGTGCTCTAATCGCTTCTGGAGGACATGCCGGCAAGAATCAAACATGGCTCGGTGAAATCGGCGAAGAAGTTCAAGGCCTTCCGGTGATCGTGCGAGTTCTTTTTCGGCTGGAATGGAAGTGCTTCGGGCTGATGTGACGTAGATAAGCTCGTCATACACATGGGCTTGCACGTGCGAATAGCCGGACTTCATAAACTCGGTCTGGAAGTCTAAGACGGCGAGCATGATTGCGTACTCGATCTCAGCTTTATTGAGGGCGACTGCCTTCATGGCCTATTCCCCCTCCTCCCCCCCCAGGCAGGATGACCGAATCCTACGCCCAGTCTGCCGATCTTCGAGCGTGGTCCTAAACCGATCGTGAATACCCGATACCATGTGCCCCACGAAGCTCACGGCAGTGGTCGGAGGAGACTACGAATATGGACGGGCAGATGAGGGTTCTCATGAACCCCCATCTACCCTGTTTCTTATGGATCAATAGGCTTTGCTGAAGCCGGGCTCGCCGTCATAGTTCCACAACTTCTGGGCGGCAGACCACCACCACCCCTTCTTGGTGAGGGCGTCCAGGAACGCATTGACATCCGCATCCTGCACGTCTTTGGTGGCCATGAACCGGCAACGGTACCAGTTGACCTGCAGCAGGTCCGGGCTCACAAATCCGGGCCAGACTTTCGTGCCTCGGTTGGAAATAAACTCACACTTAAACGCCCCAATGTCATCGAACTTCGGAATGCCTTTATCCGTGATGATATACATATCGATTCCGACGAGTTTGATCTCTTTTTTCTTCTTGGTCGCCTTGGCGACATCTGTAAATGTTGGCATGAGATATCTCCTTATTCAGTCTGTGGTCTCAGGCTCAGGCCTTCGCGTGCATCTTATCCACGATCGCTTGCGCATACTCGTCGGTCTTGGCCGTGCCGCCGACATCGTACGTCACGTGCTTGCGCTCGTCGAGCACGGCGAACATGGCTTTCTCAATTCTCGATGCGGCGGCGTCTTCTTTGAGCCAACGGAGCATCATGATGCCGGAGACCAAGACAGCTGAGGGGTTGACCTTTTTCATGCCGGCATACTTCGGCGCAGAACCGTGGACCGCTTCGAAGATTGCACAGCCGTCACCGACATTGGCGCCGGGCGCAAATCCCAAGCCTCCCACTAATCCGGCGCAAAGGTCCGTCAAGATGTCGCCGTAGAGATTGGGGAGCACCAAGCAATCGAACTGCGCCGGATTTCTCACCAACTGCATGCAGCAGTTATCCACAATGATGTCGCCGGATTCTATGTCCGGATACTTTTTGGCCACCTCACGGAAGGCATCGAGAAAAAGGCCGTCGGTCATCTTCATGATATTAGCCTTATGGACGCAGAAGATCTTCTTGCGCCCATTTTCCTTGGCCCACTTGAAGGCGAAATCGGCGATCCGGTAGGAGCCTGGCCAGGTGATGACTTTCAGGCATTGCGCGACTTCATCCGACACCATATGTTCGATGGCGGCATAGCAGTCTTCGGTGTTCTCGCGGAAATTGATGATGTCGATCTGGTCCCACGGGCGCTTGAGCACGGGGATGAGTTTCGCCGGCCTCACATTCGCGTAGAGATCAAAGACTTTCCTAAGGGTCACATTGGCGCTTTTATGACCGGTCCCGATCGGTGTGGTCGTTGGGCCTTTCAGGGCCACTTTGTTCTTGGCAATGTTTTGAATGGTCTTGTCCGGCAGCAGCGTGCCGTGCTTCTCCAAACAGTCGAGACCAATGTCTTCATATTCCCATTTAATGTTGACCCCGCTGGCATCAATGACGAGCCGCACCGCTTCACAAATTTCCGGGCCGGTGCCTTCACCCGGTAACATCGTAACGACATGCTGTGTACCCATCGAGGAACCTCCCTTAAGCAGCAAGGGCGATCGGACCATCCGCTCCCCTATCATTGGTGGTAAATGCAAATTAGAGTCCAGACCGTTTGATGTCTGAACGACAAGCAGGCACCGAAAATATTCAAACAAATGCGTGGGGAAATAGCGATTCTAGAATTCCGGCGAAGAAGTTGGTGTCTTGACGAGGTAAATTGCTCGTGCATCAGCGCACGGGCCGCACCGTGAGCTGTGCGTCGATGCTCAACCACGCTAGTTAGCGACTCTAGAGACTGTCTGGAGATCAGTTCAAAGGTGTGGTGTCGAGTGAGGGTGGTTCGCTCTACTGTGGACGAACCAAGAGAATAGATGCGCCCACCTTGGCGATCAACAGTTCCGCTACTGAGCCGATCACGAAACGTTCTAACCCGCGACGATTCGCCGTTCCCACCACCACGAGGCCGGCGCCCCATTCATTCGCCGCACCAGCGATGGCTTCCGCAATACCGTTCAGACCATATTGGGCTTCGGCGTGCAGTATGCGGGTTTCGACATCCAGTCCCTCGCCGACAGCGGACGTGGCCTGTTCCAACAGCTTGAGGCCGACCCGCTGATCAGCCTCGTCTGAATCGGCCACGGCATAGACAATGCGAAGCGCAGCATGATGGGAGACGGCCATGCGCTTTGCCTCCATCAATGCCTCCATAGAAGTCTCGCTCCCGTCGATAGCCGCTAGAATCTTTCTGAACATTCGGTTACGCCTTTTGTGTATGTCATGCGCGACAGAAGGACACACATAGTCACCTCCCAATGCGCACTCTATAAGCCACGCGTCCGATATGGAGTTATTAGGCCGCCGTTCGAACGGCCAGCTTACATATGCCCAAGCTTACGAAGCGTCTCCATTCCTCGGCCTTCATCCTGGGCGCGACCACTTCGTTCCGCGATCGTGGTGATGCGGAGTTCGGAAATGATTTGCGGAATCGTGGAGGCGCATGACGAGACGGTGCCGGTGCAAGGTACACATCCCAGGCTGCGATAACGGGTCCCATTGCCCTGATCAAAATAAGAGGGGTGGTAAGGGAATCCGCTCGAGATCCAGATACTCCCAGATATTCAGCTCTGTCCAATCTAACAGGGGATGGACGCGGAGATGAGAACCAGCCGGGAAGGTCGTGTTGAATTGGTCCCAAAGCTCGGGGGGTTGGTCCCGAAAATCCCATTCGCCCTGCTTATCGCGCAGTGAAAAATACCGTTCTTTGGCGCGGGTTCCTTCTTCATCGGCGCGAATACCGAGAATCACGGCCGTCCATTTATGTTTGGCGATGGTCTGCTTGAGGGCATCGATTTTCATTGCGGTGCAACAGGTGACACGTCCCTGTTGCGGACCCATGCCCCCCGTAAGAGCCTCGGTATTCTGACCCACAACCAGATTGAGGCGCCATTCTCGGCAGAGCTGGTCACGATAGTCGATCAACTCGGGCATTTCGTATCCGGTATCGATATGCACAAGCGGAAACGGTACATGCCCGAAGAAGGCCTTTCTCGCAAGCCACAGCAGGACGGTGGAGTCCTTTCCCATGGACCATAGCATGGCCAGATCGTCAAAGTGCTTGTACGCCTCACGCAGGATGTAGACGCTCTGATCTTCGAGTGCCTGCAAATGCTTCATGGTTTTCGTCTCACACGCTTAGTAGGCTGCCGGTTGCGAGAAGGTCCGGTTCGAGACCAGGTCCAGCACGTGGAGGCCGTCGAACTGTGCAGCCGACGGACCCAATGCGATCAGGCCGACGAGCCCTTCCTGAGGGAGCACCACATCATCGACGGCCGCGACCTGCGCGCCGTCCACGTAGACGGCCAGTCTCCCCTTATCGAGATGGAGGAAATTGATCCGTTGGACGCGTATCGTATGCCAGGGGTTAGGGGCGAGCCTCGCGGTGGTTTGTCCTAGTATGGTGGCGACGCTGCCCACAACGCGTCTGGTGGTCACCAGGCCGGTTTCCGGCTGAAGAGTGATCGCGTAGTAATTGTCGCGATCGGTTACGGCGATGGCGATCCCAAGTTCGCTCTGCCCGGCCTGGCGTGGGGCATGCACCTGCACGGTGACGTCGGGATAGGTCGTTCTCACGTTCTCGGCGACGAGAAGCCGCACACAGTCCTGTCGCGAGCAGGCCGGCGAGCGGACGAGTCGTTGGACGCCACGTGACGTGTCCTGATCGACGTGGACTTCCCAGGCGGCTGTATTCTTATCGTCACGGCTCAACCCGATGAAGCCGGCAGGAGGGATTCCGGGCTGGTCGTGGTCGAAGTCCCATCGCCAGATGATGTCCTGCTTTGGGGGATTGGCGTGGACGGCCACGTCGAGCACTTCGGGCGATCGCGGGGGACTCGGCAGGACGATGGCGGAAGCCTCCGGGGTCAACGACTTGACGAGATCGTTGGCTACCAGTTGCCCTTGCAAGCCCTCCACTCCGGCAATCTGATCCAAATCCTGCTTGACCTGCATCATCCGTTTCCGGAACCGATCCGGACTGCGCGGCACCGAAAGGGATTCGACTGCCACGAGCGCATAGTGCGCATAGAGCTTGTCGTAGGGGTGAGTCAACAGCTCAATGGCCTGCTCGGCTTCGGCCTGGGCCTGTTGAAGCCAGGGATGGTCGTAGCGACGGTTCCACGAGACAAACTGGATCCGATCCCAGGCAATCTCCGTCAAGGTGGTGGCGTACTCGGTGGTGCCCGGAGCGAGGTTGCCTCGCAACGCCTCATGGATACCAAGCGCACCGGTCGGGTCATTGTTCCATCGAGTCAGCAGACCGAGGCGCCGGCGCTGCTCCGGCGTGGCGAGATCTTGTTGGACGACGGACTCGTAGGACGCCAGCGCCCGATACAAGGCATCCGCGGCCGGCTCATACCCTTCCGAAACGGCCGTGACTTCTTGCCGCCAGGTTTGTGCTTGAATGGTCCAGTAGAGCTCGGTGATTCGCCGCAGGGCCGGTTCGTCTCGGGCCGCGAGGCCTCCCTTCGCGACACCCTGTTGTAGAACGGCCTGATAGCCGTCGTCGCCACGCAGGCTGTGGGTGCGGGCATCTTCCCGATCGATCAGCAAGAGCCGAGTCAGCAATCCTGTACGTTCTGCAGCCGTAAGATGGGCGGCTCGATCCAAGGCCGCCTGTATGAACGGCTCTGCGTCAGTAGGTTCCCACCACCGTACCGAGCCTGGGACGAGTTCACCTTTCAAGATGCCTTGGGCAGGATCAGCTTGCTCGAACCTCCGACCGTTGTCGGGCCGCAGTCCGTAGTGAGTCGTGGCAATCAACGGCGCACCGGGAAGAACTTCGTTCATGACCGCTCGATCGGTGGAAAAACCGAGCTTGCGCAGGCCGGTGACCACGATGAACCGAGCGACGACCTCGTGCACCGGTCCGAAGTGACGCTGAGATCCGTTTCCCCACCAAATTTCCTCCGGTCTAAGCGCAAGCGGCGCCGTGAGAGGATCGGGGTAGACGATCTTGATATCCACGGCATGGCCGGGCACCGAAACCAGCGAGCCTTCCCTGATGTTGGATAGAGCGAATCGTTGCTCTGGGCTGGTCCGCACGGCGGTCATCTGGGGCATCGGAGCCTGGTCTTTCAGAACGATGGCTGGAGACATGAAGATCGCCGGAGGGTACTCCTTCCAGTTCTCAGTGGCGCGGTGTCGGTCGTGTAAGAGGCCGAGGCTTACTCCGCGCCCTGTGGCGTTGAATACGCCGGATTCTGCCTGCTCCGCAACCATGGCGGTCTGACTGTTCACGGTCTCGTCCCAGCAGCGCCGGGCCGGCTCCGCTGTCAGTTTCGGCGATTTCCCTCCCGCGGCGGCCCGTGCGTGGCTCAGGCATCCCAAGTCTGCTGCGGCCCAGGCATCGATTCGGGCGTGGGCCAGCGCGTGGGCATACTGCAGCGCAAACCGGCTGCTCTCATGTCCGGATGTCAGCCGGGGGGATGTGGCGCTACTGAGCGACGGAGAGGACAGTCCGAGGGCACCGACAAGAAGAACAATGAATCCGACGGATCGTACGATCATGGTTCGTGCTCCGAAATGGTGAGAAGACCGGACGCATCATCAGTTCGATGCTCCCGCTTCGGTCGTGGTGAAAATTTCAATATTTAATGCAATCGGCAGTCCCAAAGTCTAGAGGAAAGGGGGAGGACGATTTGTCACAGGATTCTCGGAACGGCGAGCCACGTGGTGGAAGGTGCGGGGGATTCTCCTGTGAAATGAGACGCTGACCGTGTGTCGGCGCACGAAGAGTTGGGTGAATGTGCATCCATGCTCACTCAGCATGAGGCTTGCGTCGTCGATCCAGCATCCAGCGCGTCACGCCGAGGTGTTTGGCGGCCTGAGTCTTATTTCCGCCGGAGCGGTGGAGAACTTCGTTGATGATACGGTCCTCGAGATCGGCCAAGGATTCGCCGAGGCGAAACGACAGGAGGATCTGAGAGGGGTCCATCGGATCCGAGGAAGTGGGCGGGGGAGGGGTGGTATTTGTAACCGATCCGAAAGGAGTGCGTCGCACATCCGATGGGAAATGTTCCGTTACAAGCGTCTCTCCCTGGCAAAAAAGGACCGCACGCTCGATCAGATTGCTCAGTTCGCGTACATTGCCCGGAAAGGTGTATCGGCGTAAGAGAGCCTGTGCGCTCTCTCCTAGGAGACGAGCCGGCTTTCCAAGTGAGAGAGCCGACCGGGTCAGAAACTGCTCGGCCAAAGGAATGATGTCTTCGGATCGCTCGCGCAACGGGGGAATGGTCAAGGCGACGACGTTCAACCGAAAATAGAGATCCTCGCGAAACTCGCCTTTGGTGACTGCTTCTTTCAGGTTCCGATTCGTGGCCGCCATGAAGCGAACGTCCACCGGGATCGTTGCCGGTCCACCCACGCGCCGAAACGTACGTTCTTCTAGGACTCTCAGCAACTTTGCTTGCAACGGCAGCGGAAGGTCGCCGATTTCGTCGAACATGAGGGTTCCTCCCTCCGCCAGTTCGATCAATCCGGTCTTGCGTCCCGCCGCTCCGGTGAACGACCCTTTCTCATGTCCGAAGAGTTCGCTTTCGAACAACTCTCGCGGAATCGAGGGGCAATCGACTTCGATACAGGACTTATGAGCCCTGGCGCCGTTATAGTGGATGACACGGCCGACATATTGTTTGCCGGTGCCGGTTTCGCCCTGGAGCAGCACGGTGACACGGTCGTTCTTGGCGACCTCGCGAACCAGGCTCATGAAGGTCTGAGTGGTGGGGCTTTTCTCGATGACGCGGTCGAGTGCGTAGCGCTTGGCGTCCTGTCCGCTCCATAATTGGACCTGGCGCTGCAACGTCAACAGTTGTGTCGCCCTCGACAGCGCATGCTGCAGGTCCTCCATGTCGATGGATTTGGCGACGAAATCGAACGCGCCCAGCTTCGTCGCTTCGACTGCGTCCTTCACCGTGCCTCTGGCGGTTACCAGGATGACGAGCACGTTGGGCGAGGTCTGCTTGACACGGGCGAGCACGTCCAAGCCCGAGAGATTCGGCATCACGAGATCGAGCACGAGGATGTCCGGCTCCGAGGCGCGAAGCAACCCAAGCGCTTCCTCGCCTGAGCCGGCGGTCTGCACCATGTAGCCCTGATCGCCGAGGCGCAGCGCAAAGGCTTCTCGAACGGAGGCTTCGTCTTCAACGAGGAGGAGTTGCCAGGTCATGTTCCATCTCCTGTTTGAACGGGAGCCAGACTTCGACGATGGCTCCGCTGCCTGGGGGACTGCTGATTGTCAATTGCCCGCCGTGCCGCTCGACCATATCGTGCGTGATCGTGAGTCCCAGCCCCACGCCCTTTGCCTTGCCGCTTGTGAAAAAGGGTTCAAAAATCCGCTTGAGATCCTCCGGCGGAATGCCTTTGCCGGTATCGGAGAAGGCGAGGAGGACGCCGGGGCCGCGCCTGAATTCCTGTCGCGTCGTGATCGTGAGCACTCCTCCGTTGGGCATGGCGTCGATCGCATTCATCGTAATGTTAAGACAGGCCTGTTGGAGATGCGCACGCGAGGCTTCCACCATCGTGACATCCGGTGCGAATGCTTGCTTCACGCGGATGTTCTGTTTGGTCAGATTCGGCTTGAGCAAGGTCAACGTGTCATCGATGAGCGAGGGAAGATCGCAGGGCTGGAGGTCGAACGGGCGAGGGCGAAGTTGGCTAAGGTGCGACTCCAACAGCTCGTCGATACGGGTGGCTTCTCGCGCGATGAGCCGGCAGCGGTCTCGAACCGCTTGCGGCAACTGTTCCTGATCAGCCAGATGTGTAGCCAGACTGCCCAGCCCAATCAGTGGGTTTCGGACCTCATGCAGGATGCCCCCGGTCAATTGTCCGACCAGTTTGACTTGCTCCGCATGCCGCAGCGCTTCCAGCATCTGCTCCCGTTCGGTCAAGTCCGTGAGAATCGCCATGTAGTACTGTGTGGTACCGTCTCGGTCTTTCACCGGGCTGACGCTCTCCCAAACGAGGAATTCGGATCCATCCTTACGCCGATTCACGAACCGATCGGCGAACGGGTGCCCTGCCCGCAGTGCCTGCCATAGCCGGCCGTAGAAGTCCGGCCCCTGCTTCCCGGACTTCAAAATCGTGGGGCGTTGTCCGAGTGTTTCATCGCTGGCCCAACCGGTCATCCGTTCAAGCGCCGGGTTCCACTCCAAGATCCGGCCCTCGGTGTCGGTCAGCATGATGCCGTCCTGCGCGGACATGAACAAGCGACGATAGAGATCGCGCTGCGTGTCGGCGCGCCGGCGACGCTCCAAGACGGTCGCCACGGTGTTAGCGACCGTGCACAGAAACTCGAGTTCCTTCTCCGTGAAGTCCCGCACCGATTTGGAATGGGCCTTCATCGCTCCGTACACCCGATCCTCCACCAGCATCGGGACGCACATGCCTGCAATGCCGCCATGCTCGGTCAGCAGCTTGGAAGGTGTGAAGCGAGTCTCCTTGCGCATGTCCCGTACGATGACGGGGAGTCGTTCACGGATCGCGTAGCCGGCCTGTGAATGGGTGCCACCCTCGACCGTTAACTTGCCGATGAGTTCGGGATCAATCCCGATGCCGGCTACCAGGGACAAGCGGTCGTCGGATTCTCGCGGAGCTAGAATCAGGCAGAGCGCGACGTCGAGTGCCTCTGCGGTATGTTTCACCGCTTCGTCCATCAACTCCCGCGCGGGCGCATCGGTGACGGCCAGCGTTCCAATACGGGCCAGCACCGACTGGAAACGAGCAATTTGCGACGCCTCATGAGCCAGCTCCATATGTTCGGTGGCGTCCTGCAGGACCAACAGCACACCGGTTTCCCCATGGTACGGGACGACGTTGAAACGGCATTCGTAGACGAGCGGGTGGCCCTGACTGTCGGTGAGACGATAGGTCTTGTTGCCTCTGGCGCTCAGGGGTTGCTGGTTCCAGACTATCGCGTCGGAAAAGAGTTGAGATCGTAACGTGGAAACTCCGGAACCCAACAGGTCAGGCATGGAGACCGGCACCTCGACCAATTCGGCGAACCGGGCGTTTTCAAAAACCAGAATGCCCTTGGCGATAAAACAGAGTCCGCCTTCCAGACAATCGCTCACCCAGGCCAGCACCTCAGCCGCTGCAACGGGAGGTTTCGTGTGACGAGGACTCTTGGCGGTGCGCATGGACCGATTTGTCACGGGCGGCCTCGGGCGGAGAAATAACGTATCCTGACGTATTCTCGAATGAGGCGTAGTATATCGAGCTTGGAGCAACATCGTCGAGAGAGGCGGCGGCAGGGGGTAGAAATCACACCGCATGGAAACTGCTTCGGTAGTGTACCGTTGTCTCACGACGGTACTACGTATGCCGACTGGAGCGCGGACCCATACGGTGATGACAACCGTCTCTCCCGAACCGGGACATCGCGATTACCGATGGGGAGGGGCTGCTGCTTGTTCATGAATAGACCCCGCTTCTCGTAGATCGACCATTCGAACCGTCGTCATGGCCAGGGTGTCGAGCGGACAGGCCTGCACATGTGCCGCACAACAGCCGGTTGCTCGTCAATGCATGGGTGTCAAGAAGAGTAGATC
This sequence comes from uncultured Nitrospira sp., assembly GCA_964435885.1. Lineage (GTDB taxonomy): Bacteria > Nitrospirota > Nitrospiria > Nitrospirales > Nitrospiraceae > Nitrospira_D. The sequence goes on from CAYTAS010000006.1 coordinate 12,354, forward strand.
AGAGCTTCCCCAGGGGGATGATGCCTCGGCGAATCGCAAGGACAGCAGCCTGCGTGCGATCGTAGACGTGCAGTTTGTGGAAGATATTCCCCAAGTGATTCTTCACGGTTTTCTCGCTCAATTCTAAACTGTTGGCGACTTCTTTGTTCGTCTGCCCGTTAGCCACGAGACGCAACACGGTGATTTCGCGTTGAGTCAAATCATGATCAACCGGTGGACGCTTTTGGGTCTTGTCTCCCGTGAGCAACGAAAACTCGGCCAGGATCTTGCCAGCGACGGACGGATGGATGAGCGATTCGCCACGGGCGATGGCTCGAATGGCTTCGACGATTTGCGAAGAGTCGGCGTCTTTAAGCAGATAGCCCGCGGCGCCCGCCCGGACAATGTCGAAGATGTGCTGTTGCTCCTCGTGCATCGTGAGCGCGATGATGCCGATGTGGGGAAACTCGCGTTTGATCTGGCGCGTCGCTTCCACTCCATCCATCAACGGCATGCGGAGGTCCATGAGGATCACATCAGGCAGTAATTTCTTGGTTTGTTCGACGGCGTCCGTTCCATCCTTCGCTTCTCCGACGACATCGAGGACATCGCTGGTTTGGAGCAAAGCCATGAGCCCTTCTCGGACCACCCCATGGTCATCTGCAACCAGGACCTTAATCTTTTCCATCGTCCATTATCCCTTTCTATCCGAATGAACGTCGGTCCAGGTGATCGCGCCACAGCTTCTGTACGCCTCTCCGGCGAGTGACTCCTGCTGGGCTCCGAGCAGCGCAAATGTTTTCTGCGGACTGTCCCGAAATGCCATATTGAAGGACGTCACGTTCGAATGTTGTAACGTGATGAGACGTAAGGCTAGCGCCAATATCACGCCCAAATGCACTCGCCGGACCAGACTTCGACACCTGAAACCGGTCTCGCAATTACTCCTCTTGCTTGCTGCCTTTGGCCGCCAGCTGTTCCACTCCCACCTTCTTATGCAGATATGTTTTACTGATCCTCGTGAAAGTGAAGGCCAGGCCGATGGCGATGGGGACGAAGACGGCCGAGGCCAGATTCGCATTGCCAAGCCAGCCGAGTTCGTACAGTCCCTTGAAGATATAGCCTGCCAACCCAGCTAGATAGTATGCGATGACGATGACAGACAATCCTTCGACCGTATGCTGGAGGATCACTTGGCTCTTGGTTGTTTTATCGACACTTTGGAGAAGTGAGAGATTGTGCCCTTCCAAGATCAGATCGAGCCTCGTCCGAATGATGGCGATGATTCCTTCGAATCCGCCACGGAGCGTATCGACCCGATGCAAAAGCTGTTGATAGCCTTCCGCGAGCCCTGTGATCCTACTCAACACATAGTCGGAGATTGGGCGATAGGAGTCCATCGGTTGCTCAGCAGTCGACGCCAATGTGGCACGCACGATCTTGTCGTACGGCAGTGACGCCGACAGCTCGAAATGAAGCGTCCCCGCCATTCGATTGGTCTTCAGCAGATCTTGTGTGAGGGTGTTCAACCAGCGCTGCAAGTCTTCCGAGTTCGCGCGCATGATATGAGACGCAATGATTTCCCGCTGCTTCAAGTGAACTTGTTCAAATTTGTAGGCCTGATCAATGGCGGCAGAGAAAAGCGAAGTTTGCATCAACAACAAATGATAGTAGGTCTCGATTTGCACAATGGTATCGACGATATCTTTCAGACGCGAGGGATCCTCTTGCGAAGGTCCCGCACTGATCCAGTACCGTTCTCGCCCTTGGGTATCCGGTGTAAAGTCCGTCACGACGCAGGTCTGCTCGTTGAAGATTCGGCTGCCATACAGAACAGGCCCAGGCATCAGCCCACGTAATTCGTGGCGGGACGGTAGGATGTCTGTGGTCAGCAGAATGTCCAAGCGGCAGACCACCGACCCAAGCGGTTCTACGGGAAACGTGTACTCCGGAAATGTCAGTGAGCCAAATGTTGGTGTGCCATTCGCATGCGACGGCACATGCCAGAGTTGGTAGCTGTAGTATTCCGTATGCGCCTGCCAGAGCACAATGAGCCGCTCGCCGTTTTCCGCTTCCTTCACACCGTAGCCGAACTTCTCCCTCACGTAGGTGGTTTCGGGAGGAACCTTCAAATGACTCAACAGGGACTGGAATTCCGTCCGACTAGCTGGACGCTGCGTCGGAGGGTCGGACATGCGAAACGCGTTGTAATGCACATGAGACGGTGCACGCAGCCACTTCCCGATCGGTTGGTGAGGTTGTTCGTGCAACTGTTTCAGGACTGATTCAGAGTCTGCCTGGGATACATTCGATTGAACCACGTCGCCTTTCTCCTTATAAAAATAAACTTGCCACTAACACCCGGCGCGACCAGCTTTTTCCGCCACTCGTACGGGGACCCCCGAAAGCGCACTGGTATGTCGGTGAGCATGCGTACATCTGGAGAATCAACCATCTTTGTGGGGGAGGTTGGTAAACGCGACGTTGAAGAAAGCTACGTTCGGGTGCTGCAACTCCAAGCGCTTTTCGCGATGAGGAAAGTTGCGGTCGCCGATGGCCAGTAGCTGCTGTTTATTCAGAAACAGATCCCGCTTATCATAGGTCGACCATTCAAATTCCTGGGTCATGGCCAGCGCATCAACCGGGCAAGCCTGGACGCACATCCCACAGAAGAGACAGCGGGTCATGTCCATGTAATATTCCTTGGCATACCGCTTGACCGGCTCACCTGGAACTTCGGCGCTGATCACGGAGATGACGCGGCTCGGGCATGCGGCCTCACAGAGATCGCAGCCCACGCATTTTTCAGTCCCGTCATCGTACCTGAGCAAGGCCAACATGCCCCGGTAGTTATCCGGTAAGGCACGCTTTTCATGCGGATACTGAATCGTGATGGGTCGGTAATGGATCAGATGCATGAACGTGGTTTTCATGCCGACTGCGATCTCGTACAGCGTGATGGTCTTGAGCCATTCGATAAATCTTGTAGGTGATCTGGCCGGACGGTCAGCGCTGTGAGGTACCGCTGGTGTTCGCATAGACATAGACGCACTTTCGCAACCCATCGCGCCACAGATTTACCGATACCGAGGTAGAGTCGGATCGACTTGGACAGACCAGGCATCGATCCCGCCGACGAGGTTTTTCACGCTCGTGTAACCTTGCTGGAGAAGAAACCCGGCCGCATCGGCGCTTCGCATGCCGTGATGGCAATAGGCCACGATCTCCGTGTTGCGATCCAGCTTCGCTAGAGACTGCGGGAGCCTGCCGAGCGGAATGAGATGGGAACCGTCGAGCTTGGCGAGCGCGTATTCCCAAGGTTCTCGTACATCGAGGAGAAACGGCTTGTCTCCCTTGTCGAACCTGTCTTTAAGTTCCCGAGGTGTGATGGCCGGGGTCATCACGCACTCCTTTCTCTTGAAGGCCTCTTATGCGCTAAATGAACTTCCGCACCCACAGGTCGTTTTGGCCTGGGGGTTCTTGACCGAGAACCCGGAGCCCTGTACGCTGTCCAGATATTCCACTTCGGCTCCTTGCAGCAGCGGAGCGCTTTGCGAATCCAGAATGATCTTGAGATCTCCCTTTTCGATCACCGTGTCGTCCTCGGCGATCTTGGCCTCAAATGCCATCCCATATTGGTATCCATGACAGCCTCCACCACGGACATAGATGCGTAATCCGACCGCCTCGGGTTCCTGCTGGATAAACTCACGAATCTTTTGTTCTGCCTCCGATGAGATAGTCAGCATTGACAGCTCCTTTCGTTGTCTGAATCACAAGGGAAAGACGATCGACACATTACCGATCTCGGTCCACGACAGCCCCGCAATCTCCTGTTCGTCGCTACACGATTTGAGTAGCAGGACTACACCAAGAAATAGAGCGATGATACCTGGCCAGATCATCGCTAGAGCACCGAGAACTAGGACGAGCGTTATCGTGGCCACTGCATGCTGAACGAATGGGCTTTGGGCTGTGGTCATCAGGTCCTCCCTGTTTACGCTCGACTGGCCAAAGTTGTTCAATGCAAAGACGGCTCCGTCAACATTACAATTAACGATCGACCGTTACCTTCTACGGCAAGACCGTTGCCTGGAAGAACTTTGCTTATTCCGGCAATCCTGGCGTACTCACGCATGACTGTCCCCCTTCGCAAAGCGAATCGGCTGTTTCAATCACGGACTCCGCTCCATACCTTTTCGGGATGGATTTCCTTGTCCGGATTGAGAGTTTTAGCCCGTTCCAGCAGCACCTCTTTTGCTTCCGGATAAGCCGGATCGGAAATGCAGCAGTTGTCGACCGGACAGACTGCGGCGCATTGCGGCTCGTCGAAATGGCCGACACACTCTGTGCAGCGCTCGTGGGTGATGACATAGATGCTGTCGCCGATGCCTTGTCCGTCGCCCACGTGGTTGCCCTTGGCTTCGGCGTCGCTGCGCGTTTCGAAAATGGCTTCGTTGGGGCATTCCGGTAAACAGGCTCCACAAGAGATACATTCGTCCGTGATCAAGAGCGCCATAGAACAACCTCCTCAACTTCTACACGTGATGAACAATCGTTCCCTCTTTACGAACGCCGAATAGATGGCGGACCTTGAGGGGAAGCCTGGCTCGGTCAACCATCGGTTCCGGGGGCGAACTCCTATGCTTCAGGATCACTGGATCAAGCACCTCGCCGCAGATCAAACAGCGCCAGGCGACGAATCGGCATTGTCCTGCTTCATCCTGCAGATCAAAGAAGTCATCCCGGAACATGAGGCCGTTACATCGAGGGCAGTTCATCGTATGTCCCTCCTGCCACAGACAGGGCCTCGCTCTCCTGTTTCTGCTGGAAATCGGTCAAGGCCGCTTTAATAGCATCCTCAGCCAAAACCGAGCAATGAATCTTGACCGGCGGCAGATTGAGTTCTTGAACAATATCGGTGTTCTTGATCTTTTGGGCTTCCTCGATCGTTTTGCCCTTGAGCCATTCGGTCGCCAAGCTGGAACTGGCGATCGCTGAGCCACAACCGAATGTCTTAAACTTCGCGTCCACAATCCTGTCATTCTGGACCTTGATCTGGAGCTTCATGACATCCCCGCACTCCGGGGCTCCAACCATTCCGGTCCCGATGCCTTCTTCGTCTTTCTTGAAGCTCCCCATGTTGCGTGGGTTTGTGAAATGGTCGACGACTTTCTCGCTGTAAGCCATGGATCAGACCTCCTTTCATGCCTATCGCATTCAATCCGTGACACGTACCCCGGTTTCACTCAATGCCATAACGCTCGCCCTTCGACCTTGGCAAAGGCTTCCATAACTCCGAGCCCCATGCGGACGAGTCCGTCAGTATCTGCGAGTGCGACGAGTCGGTCGAGATTCATGGTTCCGTGATCGTCTCGTTCCCGTTCTTGTTGGGTCTCTGACATAGCCCTGTCGAGCTGATCTTCTTGGACCATGACTCATCCTTGCTGGTGGTTCAGACACCGTCTTCCCCTATTTCTTGCTGTCTGATTGTGCAGTTGGGATGCCAGGACAGCCGGATGCTGTCGAATATTGAACTGATTGATTTATTTGATTTAAACGGAGAGTAAACAATAAGAAAACATACCAAGAAGTTCCATAATGACACAAACAATCAAGAGCATTTCAATATCAACTACTTAAGAGTGTCATAGTGAAACCAAGGAGGTCATTCTGAAACAGTCTTGCGGGTCAAGTTGTAGGCCTTCAGGCGTCTCAAGAGTGTAGAGCGACTGACCCCTAGAGACTTGCAGGCTAACCGGTAATTCCACCCTGTTTGTTCAAGGGCTTGCACGATGGCTTCCTGTTCAAGTATGGCAAGCGTGGGTCCTTTCGGCGTTTCTCCAGGTCGCGCGGCATTCTTCTCGCTAGATCCCTTCGTGGCGAGATGTTCCGGCAGGTGTTCCAGGCGGATGGTGTGGTCCGGGCATCGGATAAATGCATGTTCCAGAATATTTTCCAGCTCCCGGACATTTCCTGGATATCGGTGAGCCTCGAGCAGCATGAGGACCGGACCATCGATCTCCCGCACATTCTTGCTCATGGTTCGATTGAGGCGAGCGATCGAGTGTTCGATGAGGGGCAACACGTCCTCGTTCCGATCACGAAGGGGAGGGATACGAATCGGAAACACCTGCAACCGATAGTACAGATCCTCCCGAAACCGTCCGTCCTCGACCACAGTCGCGAGGTGTTTGTTCGTAGCGGCAATGACCCGGACGTCGACCTTGACCGTTTTATTTCCTCCGACCCGCTCGAACTCCTCCTCCTGCAGCACACGGAGCAGTTTGGCTTGAGCCATTGGCGAGATCTCGGCGATCTCGTCCAGGAAGATCGTGCCCTTGTTCGCAAGTTCGAATCTGCCTTGACGGTCGGCGATCGCCCCAGTGAACGCCCCTTTGACGTGGCCGAACAACTCACTTTCGAGCACCCCTTCGACCAGCGCCGCGCAATTGACGGCAACGAACGGCTGGTCCCGTCGGGGACTGAGTCGATGGATTTCTCTCGCGATCAGCTCTTTCCCAGTACCGCTCTCCCCTTCGATGAGCACAGTGGCTTTTGAATTGGCGACCTGCGGCAGAAGGTCAAGTATGCTCTGTAGGGCCTTGCTGCGAGCCACAAGCGGGCCCCGAATTTCGTTCCCACGTTGTCGCTCGAGTTTCGCCTTCAGTTCATTGATCTGGCTCAGGTCGCGATAGGTTTCAACAATGCCGACGAGATTGCCGTGCTCATCACGCAGAAGGTCCGTATTCAGACTAACGGGAATTTTCCGGCCGTCCTTGTTCTGAATAACCGTTTCAAAGTTTCTCACTTTTTCCCGATTGCGAACGGCGCGCTCCAAAATGCAATCTTGTGTGGAGCAAATGGTTCCTTGAACCAGCAGATGGCAGCTCAGTGGCTGACCGACGAGCTCTCCTTCTCCATATCCCAGTAATTCACGCATCGCTCTGTTCATGTACCGTACTTTCATATCCAGACCGATCGTGACGACACCGTCTCCGATGCAGTTCAGAAGCACGGCCTCGTCACAATGGGTTTTTTGAGCGAGTTGAGTCATACGTTCGTCCTCGGATGATAGGGATGGCGAAGTCATTCTAATCCCGAACCTTATTGATGAGTCAAGCGCAGCGCGCAGCTGAGACCGTTGAACGCCGGAAACGAGCGCACTCCACGGGCTGAAGATTGAGTCTAAGGGCTTCCGGCGTGATCACGTGAGCCAACATCCTGGATTGCCAGGTAGTAGCGGCGAACAAGAACGTCGTGGTACACACACATATGACTCGACACACCTTGGAAACGCTTGCGTTCGACAATACCTATGCACGGCTGCCTCAGGCGTTTTACGCCAAACGCAATCCCACGGCATTTGGGTCTCCACCGTCTCTGATCCATGCTAATCGAAAGGCGGCCGAGCTGGTCGATCTCGACCCGGAGCAATTCGAGCGACCGGAGTTCGCGGAGGTCTTCGGTGGGAAGGCCTTGGCTCCCGGGATGGATCCGCTCGCGATGTTGTATTCAGGCCACCAATTTGGAGTGTATGTCCCGCAGCTCGGTGATGGACGGGCGATCCTCCTCGGCGAGGCGACGAACGACCGAGGTGAACGCTGGGATCTGCACCTCAAAGGGGCAGGGCTGACGCCGTTCTCGCGCGATGGGGACGGTCGCGCAGTCCTGCGTTCCACGATTCGGGAGTATCTTTGCTGCGTCGCGATGCAGGGTCTCGGCATCCCGACCACTCAGGCGCTCTGCCTGGTCGGGAGCGAGGATAAGGTGTACCGCGAACAGGTCGAAACCGGTGCGATGCTGATTCGGATGGCGCCATCCCATGTCCGCTTCGGGACGTTCGAGGTTTTCTACTACCGGAAACAGCATGAGCACTTGAAGACATTGGCCGACTACGTGATCGAGCAGCATTTCCTCCATCTCCACGACACCGATGAGAAGTATGCTCGGTTTTTCAACGAAGTGGTCGAGCGCACAGCAATGTTGATCGCTCAGTGGCAGGCGGTCGGTTGGGCGCATGGGGTCATGAATACGGACAATATGTCGATTCTCGGCCTGACGCTGGATTATGGGCCTTATGGATTTATGGACGACTATGATGCGGGGTTCATCTGTAACCACTCCGACCACAACGGCCGCTATGCCTTCAATCAGCAACCGTATATCGGACTCTGGAATCTGAGCTGCTTGGCTCAGGCCTTATTGCCGTTGGCGGAAAAGAAGGCGTTGAAGGCGGGCCTTGATGCCTACACCTCACAGTTTGAACGAGCGTATCTGACGCGCATGCGGGCCAAGCTTGGTCTCGTGGAGGAAAAAGCTGAGGATGATGCGCTCATTCGCGACTTCCTGAGCCTTCTCCAGGGCAGCCAGGCCGATTACACAATCGTGTTTCGGGAACTCGGCACGTTTTCGTCGGTTCAAGGGGCGTCAAACGAGAAACTGCGTGACCATTTTCTCGACAGAGACCGGTTCGAAGAATGGGCTGCGCGTTACTGCGATCGGCTCAAGGGCGAGGACAGCCATGACGGCGAGCGGCGTGGACGCATGGATCGTGTGAACCCACAGTATGTGCTGCGAAACTACTTGGCCCAAGGGGCCATCGAGAAGGCCCAGAACAAGGACTTCTCCGAGATCGATCGGCTCTTCTCGTTGTTACAAGACCCGTTCACGGAGCAGTTTGGCATGGAACACTACGCCCTTCCTCCACCCAACTGGGGCAAGCATCTCGCCGTGAGCTGTTCCTCGTGAAGACGACCTTCGTTCGCTTCCTGTGTGGCTTCTCACGATCGGATCGGGAAGGAAGACAATGCGAGAACTCGTCCTTGGTGGGCTAAAAGTCCGACTCGTGGGTGGTTCAGACGGCCATGGAGGGGGCGATGGTCCAGTCGTCATGCTGCTCCATGGATTCGGCGCGCCGGGCGACGATCTGGTGCCACTCTCCGAGGTGATCGATGTCCCTCGAGGAACCAGATGGCTCTTTCCCGAAGCGCCGCTTTCGCTCAATATGGGTTTGGGCGATTCACGCGCCTGGTGGATCATCGACTTTGCGCGCATTCAGGCCGATCGAGAAGCAGGTCGCATTCGAGATCTGTCGGTGGAAATTCCGCAGGGCCTGGCCTTGGCGCGTGAACGCATGCTCACCTTTCTCAAGGAACTTCCACGGCAATTTCCGATCAACTACGCAAGAACGGTTATCGGTGGGTTTTCGCAAGGCGCCATGCTGACGTGCGATGCCATGCTCCATACAGATTATCCATTCGCCGGGCTGGTGCAGCTTTCAGGAAATCTGTTGGCTCAGGCAGTGTGGGCACCGCTCATGTCGAAGAGAAAAGCACTGCCGGTCTTTCAAAGCCACGGCGGACAGGACGACATTCTTCCGCATGTCGGAGCGGAGCGTCTCCGTGATGCTTTGAATCAAGCCGGTCTTCTCATCGAGTGGCACGGCTTTCGCGGCGGGCACGAGATTCCGGAGGTGGTGTTGCAGCGACTCGGTCCGTTCATCATGAAGAGGATCGGTGCATGAACGTGCAGCCCTTCGAACTCATCGGCGCCGACGGCAAGCGCATCAAGAGCGATCGTGTCGAAGGGAAAGACCGGCAGATCCTCTTCGTCACCGGCTTTCTCTCAAAGCGGTGGGGCAACAAGAGCAAATCATTAGCACAGTGGTGCCAGGAGAAGGGGTGGGGATTCTGTTGTTACGACGTGCGTGGCTTCGGCGACTCGGAAGGGCAGTTCACGGACTACACCCTTTCAGATTGGATCGCCGATGCGCGCCTAGCCTTGGGTTCCATCAGGTCAGGTCCACCAGTCACCATCGTCGGCAATTCGCTCGGCGGTTGGATCGCTTGGCTCGTGGCGCAGGAGTTCGCCATCGTCGAAGAACTCATCCTCATCGCGCCGGCGTTCAATATGATGGGCGAGCGAGCCAAGCGCATCTCAAAAGAACGGCTTCACCACTGGCATACCGGCGGATGGATGCCCTGGGATGACGATCCGTTGCACCGGGATTGGCCTTTGTCCTGGAAGTGGGTGGAAGAGAGCGAGGCCTATTGGGCCAAGACCTTCGACATCGTCCGTCAGGTGAAGACGACGATGCTTCATGGCCAAGACGATGATGTGATTTCGCCGGTAGGTAGCCAGCAATTCGCCAATGAACTGTTGTGCCGTTTCCCGGTCTATCCACTCGATTTGCGATTGATCCCAGGCGACCACCGGCTGAGCAGCCCCGAGCATCTTGAGCTGTTTCGACGAGTGGTGAGGAGGGAAACCTGATGCTCGTGTTGATCCACAAGGAATGCGGCGGCCCGGCGCTGGAAGAATCGCCAGTCGGGGAAGTCTGCGCCATTCCCGTCGATCGATTTCCGTTCTCCTGCTTTACCTGCCTGGAAGACATCATCGACGAATCCGAAGTGCGGCTCTCGGAAGAGTTGGGGATCTGAGCGGGCGTTCTCTTGCCTCAGGACAGCCCAGCAAGAGAAATTTATTTTAGCCTCACACTCGCAAAGCCAGTCTCTATATGGTCGAGTGCTGAAAGGAAACTCGCGCGATCTTTCGAGTCCACGACTGAGAACAGTTCGGTGAGCCATGCGGCGTAAGGGGTAAAGACCTTCTCGGTTTGGAAATAATGCCTCGTTCCCTCAAAACTCCAAGAAACAGAAAAGCTTTCAGGCTGCCCTGAGACAAACGTGCGAAGCCCTCGAAGTTTGTCAGGAAAGATACCGGCTTTCTCAAGTGCCAGGTCATTGACGATCTCCACGATATGAAGCTCAACTGCAGAACCAGGGTGTTTTCGTATGTGACCTGCGCTCACAGAATTCTCCGCCCTGACCGCTCCCTCAGTGGAAATGTCCAACAGATCCAGGGTAAGGTGGCACTCAATTCATTGAGTGCCGGGGAACGATCATCTCATGTCTTCATCACGACAACATAACAGCGGGCCGGATGCAGACGGTCCTGAGGTTCCTGAACCATCCCATGCTGAGCGGGCCAAGACACTGGTGTACTTGCAACAGACCGGCAGTCTTTCGACACTCTCGCGCAAGCGTCCAGGTTGGCCCTTCGGGTCGGTGATGCCCTACGGGTTGGATGCCCAGGGACAACCGGTCTTTCTGATCAGCACGATGGCGATGCATACGCAAAACCTCCTGGCCGATCCACGTGCCAGTTTACTGGTGACTCCGTCTGAGAGCAGGATCGATCCACTTGGGGCAGCCAGGGTGACGTTGATGGGCTCCGTGACCAAGGTGCCGAAAGAGGAAAACGCCGAGGTTCGCGCATGTTACCTGGAACGTCATGCCAACGCCTCCTACTGGGTGGACTATCAGGATTTCGGTTTCTTCCGCATGGCTATCGCGGAGATTTACTTTGTGGGAGGGTTTGGGTCGATGGGCTGGGTGACACCGACTGACTATGTAGCGGCGGCCGTGGATCCGCTTGCGGACGAAGCCTCGAACCTGATCCGCGAGCTCAATACCGAGCAAGCGGAGACATTGTTGCTGCTGGCCCGTGCGTTAGGCGATGTGGACGCGCAGCAGGCGACAGTGACCGCACTGGATCGGTTCGGGTTTCATCTTCGGTTTACCACTCCCGGCCGGATGCAGGGCGGGCGTGTGGCCTTTACCAGTCCAGTGCGTAACGAATCAGAAGTCAGAGCCAGTTTGGCCGGCCTGGTCGCTCAGGCGAACGCCGGACTCCAAGTCCTGCATTCGCTGTAGGGTTATCTTTCACTCATTTCTGGAGGAGCGCACGCAGTTCAGCGCAATTGTAGGTCATTAGCTAGATAGGGGAATCCATGGCAACGAACGATAAACAGGTGATTTTTTCACTCGTCAATGTTGGGAAGGTCTATCCGCCGAAGAAGCAGGTGCTGCGGGAGATCTATCTCGGCTTCTACTACGGCGCCAAGATCGGTGTGTTGGGGTTGAACGGTTCAGGCAAAAGCTCGCTGCTCAAGATTATCGCAGGGATGGATCCGAATTACACGGGCGAGATCACGAGATCCAAAGGCTATAGCGTCGGGCTGCTGGAACAGGAACCCCAACTTGATCCGAACAAGACAGTGAAAGAAGTCGTGGAAGAGGGCAAGGCCGAACTGGTCGCACTAATGCACGAATATGAGGCCGTCAGCAATAAGATCGGTGAAGTTGGCCCCGATGAGATGGAAAAGCTGCTCGACAAGCAGGCGCAGTTGCAGGAAAAGATCGAAGCAGCCAACGGTTGGGAACTGGAGAACCAGCTCGATCTTGCCATGGATGCGTTGCGTTGTCCCCCCGCTGATCAGAAAGTCGGCAGTCTGTCCGGCGGAGAAAAACGTCGAGTGGCACTCTGCCGGCTGATGATCCAAGAGCCGGATATTCTCTTGCTCGATGAGCCGACGAATCACCTTGATGCCGAATCCGTGCAGTGGCTCGAGCAGCATCTACAACAGTACAAAGGCACCATCATTGCCGTGACCCATGACCGGTATTTTCTCGACAACGTGGCGGGATGGATTTTGGAACTGGACCGAGGGCACGGAATTCCGTTCCAAGGGAATTACAGTTCCTGGTTGGAGCAGAAGAAGGACAGGCTGGAAAAAGAGGAGAAGGCGGAGTCCAAGCGGAAAAAGACGCTGGAACATGAGTTGGAATGGATCCGCATGTCCCCGAAGGCGCGGCAATCGAAGGGTAAAGCGCGATTGAACCGCTACGAAGAACTGGTGAATCAGAAGCAGGATCAGGTGGCGGAGGATCTGGAAATTTATATCCCGCCTGGACCGCGGCTGGGCGATGTGGTGGTCGAGGCCAACGGCATCAGCAAAGCCTTCAGCGACAAGGTGCTCTATGAGAATGTGAATTTTAGCCTACCGAAGGGCGGCATTGTCGGTGTGATCGGGCCCAACGGAGCAGGCAAAACGACGATGTTCAAAATGATCATCGGCAAAGAAAAACCTGATGCTGGGTCGATCAAGGTCGGCGAGACGGTGAAGTTGGGCTACGTCGATCAGGATCGCAGTCTGGATGGGAGCAAGTCGGTGTACGAGATTATTTCCGATGGGCAGGAAACGATCAAGCTCGGTAAAACCGAAGTGAATGCCCGGGGCTACTGCGCCCGCTTCAATTTTGCAGGGACTGACCAACAGAAGAAGGTGAAGGACCTCTCAGGCGGCGAACGGAACCGCGTGCATCTGGCGCGTATGTTGAAAGAGGGCGCCAATCTGATCATCCTCGACGAGCCGACGAACGATCTCGATGTCAATACGTTGCGCGCGCTGGAAGAAGGGCTCGAAAGTTTTGCCGGGTGCGCTGTCATCAGCAGCCATGACCGCTGGTTCCTCGACCGAATCGCGACCCACATTCTGGCCTTTGAAGGCGACAGTAAAGTGGTCTGGTTTGAAGGGAACTACAGCGAATACGAAGCGGACCGGAAGAAGCGGTTGGGGAAGGAGGCCGACCAGCCGCACCGGATTCGATACCGCAAGCTCACACGCCAATAGACCGCTTCCCATGGCACCACGCGCGATCATCACCGGAGCAGCGGGGCTTATCGGGCAATATATTGTGAAATCTGCCTTTCGATGGGCGCCTGGCTGGGAGGTTCACGGCCTGACCCGCGCAGATCTGGACCTCACGGATCACCCCGCAGTTGAGCGAGTGTGGCAGTCCATGAAACCTGATGCCGTGATTCACTGTGCGGCCATGAGCCGGACAAAGGATTGCGAGCGACAGCCTCAGCTTGCCCAACGCATCAATGTGGAAGCCACGGCTCAGCTGGCCCGTCTCTCCAAGGACATCCCATTCATCTTCCTCTCGAGCGGGGAGGTCTTTGACGGCGCAGGCAGTTGGTATCAGGAATCGGATCGAGCCGATCCAATCAATATCTACGGAAAGAATAAGCTTGAAGCTGAACGATATGTCCTGCAGAATCCCGGCCACACGGTGGTCAGGATCGTCTTGACGGCCGGTACGTCACGGCAGGGGAATCGAAGTTTCGTCGAAGATATGTGTCAGGCGGTCAAAAACGGCGGGAACGTGACGCTATACAACGATGAATTCCGTTGCCCATTGCCTGCAGGTGTCATCGCCCGCGCGATGTGGGAATTGCTGGATCGGAAACAACCGGGCCTCTACCACTTAGGGGGGCGGGAGCGGCTGTCGCGTTGGGAGATCGGTCAGGCGCTGCTGCCCTGGTATCCGGAGTTGACGGGGCGTCTTCTCCAGGGCTCATCACGGGACCACCAAGGCGCTCCGCGCCCGCCGGATCTTTCCTTGAACTGCGACAAGCTCCAGCGCCTGTTGTCGTTTCAGATTCCAGGCCTTCGGGCCTGGCTGGGCGGCCGCACCAAGAGAGGTACCGACGTGTGGGACTTTGAGCCTGATGTCTTGTAAAGTGTAATGCACGAATACTGAAGCAAGAGGAATGATGGGATCAGAAAGCGGGATGATTGAATCCGATCCGTTGCCCCTTGCCATGACGGCGTATTTCGCCATGGTGGCCGTGATGGTGGGACTCTGGGTGGTGCAGCGGCGTATCCGGAACGCGGCGATCGGGGATGTGGGATGGTGTGCGGGCCTCATTGGAACTGTCCTCTGGTATGCCACGCAGGCCCCGGTGCCTGGCGAGCGGATTCTGCTCACGGTCATGCTGGTCACGCTGTATGCCGGTCGATTGGGGCATTACATTCTCTACGATCGCGTCATCGGGAAAGAGGAAGATCCTCGCTATAAGCGCCTGCGGAAAAAATGGGGAACGTCCGAGCAGGTCAATATGTTCGCCTACTTCCAGGTACAAGCCTTTGCCGTCGTGGCATTTTCACTGCCGTTTATGGTCGTACTGTGGAATCCTCGGATTCCGTCGTCGCTGGTCGAGATGCTTGGGCTTCTCATTTGGGGTATCGCCGTTGCCGGTGAGTCCAAGGCCGATCGGCAACTCGCCCACTTCCGCGCCGATCCACGAAATCAAGGCCGAGTTTGCCGCGAGGGCCTCTGGAAGTACTCACGCCATCCCAACTATTTTTTTGAATGGCTGCACTGGTGTTCATATGTCGTCATGACGATGGGGGCCGCCGGGTGGATCTTCACCTGGATCGGACCGATCGGGATGTGGGTGGCGTTGATGTATGTGACGGGCATTCCCCGGACGGAAGAGCAAGCCCGTTCAAGCCGGGGTGACGAGTATAAAATCTATCAGGCGACGACCAACGAATTTTTTCCGTGGCATCCTCGGCCGACGTCTGGCGTCTCTGCCCGTTCCTAGCCGATCGGCAGGGTCGGCATGTCTTGGTTCATCAACGTGAGGCCACGCTCGTTTCTGACGGTTGCCCGACCGATCTGAGCTGTTCGAGGTAGTCCGCCAGGCGACCTCGGCTTGCCTCGTCCATTCGGGTTATTTCCCATCCGGCGATCTGACCATCAGACCAACGTACCACGGCCGCATCGATGAGGAGGTTGTGCGACTGCTTTCCATCATGAATGGTAATGTACACGGTCGACTCGGTTCCAGTGCAGACGGGGCGCTCACAGGCCGCGCGCCAGCCGGTTTCCGACAGATCCCAAACAATCCCGGTGGCGAGCGTACCGTCACAAAAGTAACAAAACTGACAACGAGCGGGCGTTCGTAACCGTTTGCGGATCGCGTAGGTCTTCACGGCGCGTCCTCCTTTGTTTTCCTGCCAGATTCAAACCGTCTCTCTTTGTTAAGGGTAGACGAAGGAGGCAGATGCGCCATGCAACGGAAGAGGGGGGTGGAGGCCAGACAAAGGTAGGGTAGAGACGCAACCTATTGAAACACCATGGACACGTCGTCGGTGCGCGGCTTGTCTATCGATTGCTTGAACCAGACCGCTATTGTCGGTTCTCGAGATCCTCCAGCCTTGCCCGAGCAATCTCAGCTACTTTGGTGGAGGGGTAGAGATTCACCAGCTCTTCGTAGAGTTGCTTGGCATGGGGAAGGTTCCCCTGATTCTCTTCGAAGGCGGCCGTTTCGAACAGTTCCGTCGCCTTCTGTTCGGAGCAGCCTGCCAATACCAGACACAGGGCACACAGTAGGAGTCGCGCTGTCTTCATCATGATGATCCTTTCTCGGCCTTTCTCCGTCGTGGCTTGTCGATGTCTTCGCGAGCCGCTGCGTGTGTGGCAATGTGGTAACGAGGTGAAGAGATCCCTTCGCTCCGACAATGCGGACAACGGCTTGGCCGTGTCAATCTAGTTCGGTTCCGGAACATGAATCCACAATCCAAGCAAGTCGACGGCTCAAGGATAAACCGGCGTGAACGGTCCCGCGCCAAGGTTTTTACCACATGAGGCAAGTGCTCCTCCACCTGTCGTTCAGGAATACCCAGTACCCGAGCGAGTTGATCGGTGGTCATATGCGTGCCTGTCAGGAGGTCGATGATGCGCTGGCGGAACGTGCGATCGGGGGACAGCATGTACGTATGATACGGACTGAGTCAAAGAAAGACCAGATGATCTAAGGGGAGTTTTCGTGAATCATCTTTAGTCTTGCGTACTTAAAGGTTGCGTCGACGGCTCTGTTCTGGCAGAATCCGCCTCTGCATCGGTCATCACAACAACACGAGTCACCCACTGGGCCGGCCTGTCTTCGTATTCTGAAACACAAGGGTCCCCGCCCAGCGTGTCATAGACGAGGAGGATTGGAACGATGAAGTTCCTCGCAGTTCACCCCGGTCCGCTCATGTATACCAAGATCTATCTGCGTCTGGAACCGCTCGGTCTCGAGATGGTGGCTCAGGCTTGCCGTCAAGCCGGGCATGATGTTCGTTTGATCGATCTGCAGGCAGACACCTGGAAAGATTATGAGGCGCTCATCAGAAGCTGGAAACCAGATGCCGTCGCCTTCGGGTGCAACTACCTGGCGAATGTGCCAGAGATCGTGGATTTGGCCAAACTCACGAAGAAAGAGTTGCCTAACTGTTTTGTCTTCGTCGGTGGCCATAGCGCCTCATTTGTGGCGAAAGACTTTTTGGAACATGGCAACGGCGCCATCGATTGCGTCCTCAAGGGCGAAGGGGAGGTGGCCGCTCCTAAATTGCTGATGGCGGTTGAACAGGACCGCAAGGCGATCACCAAAGTCCCGGGAGTGGTGACTCTTGACGGGGAAGGGCCAGCGCCGCAATTCATTGAGAATCTGGACAATGTCCGTCCTGCCCGCGATCTGCTAAGAAACCGACATAAGTACTTCATTGGTGTGCTCGACCCCTGTGCCTCGGTCGAATTTGCGCGAGGCTGTCCCTGGGATTGTTCTTTTTGCAGCGCCTGGACCTTCTATGGGCGCAGCTATCGCATGGTCAGTCCGGAAAAAGCGGTCGAGGAGTTGGAGCAGGTTCAAGAGCCAGGCATCTTTCTGGTTGACGATGTTGCCTTCATTCAGGGCAAGCAGGGTATGGAGATCGGCGAAGCGGTGGCGCGGCGCGGCATCAAGAAACAGTACTACATGGAGACGCGGGGTGACGTGCTCCTGCGCAATAAGGAAGTCTTCCAATTCTGGAAGACGCTCGGACTGCAGTATATGTTCTTGGGTGTGGAGGCGATCGATGCCGAAGGCTTGAAGATGCATCGCAAGCGCATCTCGTTGGGCCGAAACTTCGAAGCGCTGGAGTTCGCCCGCTCACTAGGAATTACCGTCGCCATCAATCTGATTGCGGACCCTGACTGGGATCGGGAACGGTTCGAAGTCGTGCGGCAGTGGTGCCTGGACATTCCGGAGATCGTGAATATCAGCGTCAACACTCCCTATCCCGGTACGGAGAGTTGGGTCACGGAATCTCGCAAGATGCACACGAGGGATTATCGTCTATTCGACATTCAGCACGCTGTGATGCCGACAAAAATGCCGCTCCATGAGTTTTATGCGGAACTGGTCAAGACCCAACAGGTCTTGAACAAGAAGCATCTGGGCTGGGCTGCGCTCAAGGGGACGGCGAAGATCGCGGCAGGGCATCTCATGCGGGGACAGACCAACTTCATCAAGATGCTGTGGAAGTTCAACAGTGTCTACAATCCCGAGCTGCAAATGGCGGATCATCGTCGTCCAGTCGTCTACGAAATGAAGCCACCACCGGAACACAAAGAAAAGGTCGATGCGAAGCAGCTGTACATCCTCCCGGCCAAGGGCCGCCAGGGCCGGAACATCGACGACGCAACGGAAACCTTCGTCGACGAGACTCGCATGGGCACCACGGCGGTCTGATCGCCGCCGAGGTAGACTAATCGGTCCGCCGCCGGCATGACGGGGACAGCCGCCGATCAGAAGGGCGACAGTCCCCTGGGGCAGTTGCAACTGATGGGAATGGTCGGCC
The DNA here is from genome assembly GCA_964435885.1 of uncultured Nitrospira sp. GTDB lineage: Bacteria > Nitrospirota > Nitrospiria > Nitrospirales > Nitrospiraceae > Nitrospira_D. Next base: position 30,631 of record CAYTAS010000006.1, read on the forward strand.
ACGTGCGTCAAAAAAGTTTAGACATTCCCGAAGCCACGCCAATCGTACAAGAGAAAATTGCCACTGGGATTGCGGGACTGTTCTAGGGCCTGTTCGTTTTCTTGCTACCTTCGCCATGTTCGAAAATGCAATTGTGTGCTATATGAGCGGTAATAGGCAGATGCGGCACTTATCCTGATCGGCCAAAACATTGTTGGGCCTCGGAAATGAGTCTTCCCAAGCCGTTTCGTTTTTGGGCACTGAAGCCAGATGGTGAGCGTGCCTTCCAAGCGCATGAACACATCAACGCGTATTACGAAGGCTGTTTGTTGCAGTACGAGCGCATCTACGATCTCTGGCGACTGTCCTCAGCCAACAAGTCGGAAACAGAAGAAGCTTTTGCTGAGAAACGTCACGCCATGCAGCAGGTAATCCGCGACATTCACTATCTTCTTATCTCTATCCAGGTGATCTGGAAAACGTTGCAGCGCATGTGCGATAGCAACCTTTACCCAAACTATTCCCGTATGGTTGCGTTGAGAGATAAATGGTCTCAGTTCTTTGAGCAGTATCGGGAGCCTCGAAATACCCTGGAGCATTTCGACGATCAAGTGCTGGGTCCAGATTCAAAGAACAACAGCCCAGGGTATGGTCTTCAGCTAGCATCAAACGGCGGGTTTTCTCTCGGAACGCAAAATCAGGTGCTCGTTGACCAGGCAGCAAAAGACCAGTTGATGGCCTTTCATCAGGAGTTCCAAGCGTGTATCGACAAGGTAGTTGGCCCCGACGCTTAACCATGCCATGCACGCAACCTACACGAAAGGACGCGCAGGCCGGTGGATCGCCATCTTTGTAGGAGGCGGCAAGATCATGAGCGTTCAACCCTTTGTCTTGAGACCCGATCAGCATGAACCTGCCTTGAATGTGGTTGGAACGCAGGTGACGGTGTTGGCGTCGAACGCGGCGACGCAAAGTTATGGGATCACCTTGCAGAATGGCGAAGAGGGAACAGGCCCGCCGCCGCACAGTCACGATTGGGACGAAGCCTTCTACGTTCTAAAGGGCGAGATACACTTTCTCTGCGACGGGAAAGACTATGCCTGCACCGTCGGGACCCTGGTGCATGTTCCTCGAGGCACCGTGCATGGCTTTTGCTACGCACGTGGCGGTGGGCAGATGCTGGAGATTACGGGGGCCGGTGCGTTAGCGGCTCAGATGTTCACGGCCCTCGACAAGGAGATTCCCCCTGGCCCACCGGATATCCCCAAGCTGCTCGATGTACTCAAGCGCAATGGAGTCACAGTTGCGGTGTGACCTATTCCACACAGAGTGTGCGGCCTAACCCTTTCTTCAGACAGGCCGGCTCGTGTTGCGGCGACCAGCAATCGAGCGCCCTAAACCCCCCGCGATGTCCAGTCGTCGACCATCGTGGTCCCGCCGGTCATCGATTCAACCTCGCTGACAGAGGGGAGAACCGAGAGCTCGACTTGTTCAGGCAAGGACGCGGTGGCTTGGTCGTGGGCATTCGGCTGGACGAGCCGGATCGAGGTGATTCTGCCGTCGCGTATGCGGTATTGGAAGTTCTGCTCCATCACTCCCGTCTCGTGGTGCCGATGAAAGAAATGAAGCGTGAGGTTAATCCTCTTGTTTAACCGAGCCGCCTCAAACAGCCAAGGTGTGTTCTTGCCGAGTCGCAGCGCGAAGCGTGCCGGTTGCCAGACGCGGCGGGCAACCGAACGGCTGGTGCCCTGGGCGCTCTGCTGCCCGGTATCGAGCGCCACTTCGAAGAAACTGCATTCGAGCCAAGCGCTGACGTCTGTGTCTCCGACGTTGTTCTGTCTCGTGTCCTCACCGAAAAGTACGGGCGCATCATCCCCGTTTGCTTGGATCTGGAGATAAGAAGGCGGTGCCATAGTCGGTTTCTCCCATCTGGCTCGTCGGGCGCCTTCTCTGCTCCGGCTTCCCGCGTGCTCTGAGGAGGCGGATCATACGCCTACACTAGAATGGAAACAAGAAGCGGCGGAAGATGCGGGGCAGGTAGAAATTCATTAACGCGCACGGCTGACTGGGACACCACGAGGCTGATGGAGATTAATTTGTGGGGCGCGCCAAGAACAAGCAAGACCATACAGCCGAATCAAGTATCCACTGCCTACGACTTGCCCAATCGTACGATCTCGGAACTCTCACCGTTTTGCTCGTCACTTGTTATACTGATCCATCCCTTCATTCAATTCGAGAGTGATCGTCATGAGCGTTCCGACCTGGGACGAATTCGCCGAGCTGGCCCTGAAACGGATTGCGGCATCGGGCGTCGAGTACGGCGATATCCGCATTCAGGACAGCGGCACACAACACATTGAAGGAGCGGATCGGCGAATTGCCTCGATCCAAGATGTTCGGGACATCGGATTCGGGGTGCGCGTGCTCTATCGCGGAGCGTGGGGATTTGCCGCGAGTTCCGTCCTGTCGCTGGAGGAAGTGCCCCGCGTTGCAGACCTCGCCGTCGACATTGCCAAAGGATCCGCTTCGATTGCCCTTGAAAAAGTACGGCTTGCTGAAGAGCCGATCCATCGTGATCGGGTCGTCACGCCATGCCGGATCGATCCCTTCAGCGTGCCGCTGGGAAAAAAAGCTGATTTGTTGTTGAACACGATGGAAACGCTCCATCGGCAGACCGGTATTGCGCGAAGCAGCGCAAGTCTATGGGCACGTCGGGACCGGAAACTGTTTGTATCGACCGAAGGGTCACACGTGGAATTCGATCTGCTGGCCGGGCAGGGTGACTGTACGGCGACCGCGCTGTATGAAGGCCGGTTTGCCTCGCGCAGCTTCAATACTCCGCACCTCCGCAAAGGCTATGAGCTGATCGCAGAAACGGACTTCCTTCGGGAGGCGTCACGAGTCGCCGACCAGGCGGTCGAAAAGGTGAGGGCGCCAGCGGTAGATGCAGGCCAATATGATCTCGTCCTGGATCCGGAACATCTTTCCTTGACCATTCATGAATCCTGTGGTCATCCGAGCGAACTGGATCGTGCGCTCGGCTATGAAGCCAACTATGCCGGGACCAGCTTCCTGACACCGGACACACTGGGCAACTTTCGCTATGGCTCGCGGCATGTAAATTTGGTGGCCGATAACACCGAACCGGACACGCTCGCGGCGACCGGTTTCGATGACGACGGAGTTCAGTGTCAACGATGGGACATCGTTCGGAGCGGGATGTTCGTCGGCTATTGTACGAATCGTGAAGTCGCCTCGAAGATCGGTGACGCTCGTTCCCGCGGCTCCAATCGGGCTGACGGATGGGGCAGTGTTCCTATGGTCCGTATCGCCAACATCGGGCTTGAGCCCGGTTCGGCCACCGTCGATCAGCTCTTTGCCGACGTGAAACGCGGTATCTACATTGAGGGCCACGGGTCCTATAGCATCGATCAGCGCCGGTACAATTTTCAATTCGGCGGCGACGCGTTCTGGCTGATTGAGCATGGGCGACGGACCCACATGCTGCGAGACGTGATTTACCATAGCATCACGCCTGAATTTTGGACCAGTTGTGATGGCGTGGCGGATCGGTCGGCTCGTCGCCGGTATGGATTCATCACATGCGGCAAGGGCCAGCCGGGCCAATCGGGATGGATGACCCATGCGGCATCACCTGCAAGATTCCGGCGGATCCAGGTGATCAAGGGAGAGGGCCACGGATGACAGTCAATGGCGATAAGTGGCCTCACCTGACCAGCCGCGAGGAGTTTCGTTTCTTGAGTGAGCTGGTCCTGACTCGGTCATCTGCCGACCACACGATGATCCGGCTCCACGATCACCATACCGGAACGACCAGATTCGCCAACAACCAAGTCATCCAGAACGTGGATATGCGACAGGGTAGGCTTGCGGTGACGGTCTCCTTCGGTGGGCGACAGGGGACGGCCAGCACGACCGACTTTACGGCCGGCTCGATCCAGGAAACGCTGTCCCGGGCCGAGAACATTGCGAAAGTCACACCCGTTGATCCCGAATACCTTCCTCCTCCTGATCCGTGCCTGTTTCCGGCCCGAGATACTGCGAAACCGGAGACGATGGCGGCGGGGCCGCCGCGCCGTCTGGAGTACGCAAACGAAGCGATCGGCCAGTGCCGGATGGAGAACCTCATGGCCGCCGGAGCGGTCTCGGCATCGGCGACGGCGGTTGGCGTTGCCGCCGACACGGGACTGTTCGGGTATGAACGGCGAGGAGATGCGAGTTTCAGTCTCACGGTCCAAGCCGGTGATGCAACGGGATGGAGCGCAGCCGCCCATCGATCGATCAATCACTTGAAAGTGCAGGAGCGCACGCTGACGGCGATCGGCAGGGCCAAACGTAGCCGTGATGTCTGCGAACTGCCGGCGGGACGGTATCCCGTGATTCTGGAACCGGCTGCGGTGGCCGGACTGTGGGCCTGGCTGATCCAATCGCTTGAGGTCAAGTCCTATCTGAAGGGAACAAGCGCCTTTGCGGGAAAACTCGGAGAGGCGGTCGTCGATGAACGCATCACGCTCCGGAACAGCCCGGACCATGCGGACTTGTTGGGCGAAGGATTTTCGACCGACGGCTTGCCGAGTATGCCCTCGGTATGGATCGATCATGGAATCTTGAGACAGTTGGCGTATGATCGATTCACGGCCAAGCAGCAGGGAGTGGCGACCATCCCCACCTTGGAGGCTCCCGCATTATCCGTCGAGGGCTCCTCGGTCGACTCCATTCACGATCTCGTGAAGAGGACCGAGCGCGCCATTCTGGTGACCAATTTTTGGTACATTCGTCCCGTGAATCTTCGCGATCTCATGCTGACCGGGATGACGCGCGATGGAACATTCCTGATCGAAAACGGTGCAATCGTCTCCGCGGTGAAAAACTTTCGATTTCATGAAAGCCCGTTGGACGCATTTCGGCGCGTCGACCTGTGGACGGCGCCGATGGAGGCGGTAAATTCGGAGTCTCGAAAGATTCTGGCCCCGGCGGTGGCCCTGCCGCACTTCCACTTCTCGAGTGTCACCCGCTTCTAAGTGGTTAATAAGGAATACAAATGTAGGGCGATCCTTCCTAATAAAAGAGTTGACTCTCGCCTCCGCGAGGAGTAGGTAGTTCATATGAACTAGGGAAGGATGGACCTATGGCCCAGCGATTTAATAAAGAGCCGATTAACCTTATTCACCGTATCCCCTCCCAGAAGCAGATCGATGAAGCGCGACCGGTTCCGACGCCATACGGTCAACTTTTCCTTGAGGTCGCGACCAAGTGTTGGCGAAAGACGGTCGAGTTCCTCGCGCGGGTGACACGATACGCGGAGGAAACACCGTTATTCGGCCAGGCCAAACACACTCCACACCATAACCGGGATTCTTCTACAGCGATTCTGACCGACCCCCAGGCTAACCAGGTTGTCGAGAGTGTGAATAGCGAGGTCAATGTAGCAGCAAAGCTCCAAGAAGTGGATCACCTAGCCGTTCAGGAAGGAGTGCTCCTACAACAGGGTGCGACCCAGACGGTGGTCCAGCCTGAGGTGATCTCCGAGCTGCGTTCGTTTCTCATTAAACAGCAGGAGCAGATCGCTCATCTTTCCAACGAAATTGCGCAGTTGAAGTCGCTGGTGGTTTCGCAGCAACAGGTGCTCGTTCATCTCGGAGAAGAGCTCGAAGCCGACACCTTCCCCACGGTCGCGACGGGCATGGGCCCGAACCCGGCGAAACGGGGGCGGATCGCTCGGAAACACGCCACCACAAAAGAAAAACCGCTTCCGCAGCAAGCACCTGAAAGCCAATCCCTTAATCTATAGGCTTCCGATCAGGGCACAGATTCGACCTTTCTCTAGCCAGGTCCGTGGCAGGTCTGTTACAAGACTGACCATGACTATCTGCCGCCTCTTGTCGTGGGCGGTTCTGAGTCGTTGCGAGAGCGTAGGGGGAGGAAGCCATGCGATTTGTGATCGGTGTGATGGGCCCAGCCAAAGCTCTCAAAAAAGACCTCGATAATGCCCGAGTCCTTGGCGAATTGATTGCCCGACGTGGCTGGGTGGTCTTGACGGGAGGCCGGGATGTGGGCGTGATGGACGCGGCTTGTGAAGGGGCGAAGCGAGTCGGGGGGAGCCTGACAATCGGCGTTTTGCCGACGGCCAAGGACAAAGTGTCGCGATATGTCGATGTCTCCATCATTACGGAGATGGGCAGCGGACGGAACAATATCAACGTCTTATCCAGTTACGTCGTCGTGGTGTGTGGACTGACTGGGTCTGGGACCGTGTCGGAGGTGGCGTTGGCGGTGAAGGCCGGCAAGCCCGTCATTCTCGTCGCCGCTTCCCCTGCCGATGTCGCGTTTTTCCGCAAGCTAGATAAGCGATTGGTTAAGGCCGCAGACTCACCGGAGCAGGCCATCGAGCTCATCATGAAGCTGATGGATGGGCGATCGCGGCACTCGCGTCGTGCGGAACAAACTGAGTACTCTTAATCTTCCCGTATGAGCCGTGAGCCACACATAGGCACTCTCTCCCCTGACCTCGTCCCCTATCTAAGTCCTGTCGTACGGTGTAAGAATGGTCTCGCTGCCACGACAATAGGCAAGGAGGAAGGTGCCATGACCACTCAACGACGTCTGACCTCCTTCGCTATCGGTCTTCTGATATGCATGTCCTTCGCACTGACGCCGTCACACGCAGCGCCCGGCGCAGCCGCCAAGGCGAAAGCCTACTTTGCCGGAGGCTGCTTCTGGTGCATGGAGGAGGCGTTCGAACAGGTCGACGGAGTGCTGTGGGTGTTCTCCGGGTATATGGGGGGGACCGTTGCCAACCCCACGTATGAACAAGTTTCGGCCGGACGCACCGGCCACGCGGAAGCTGTCGAAGTGACGTACGATCCCGAGAAGGTCAGCTACCGGCAACTCTTGGACGCCTTTTGGCGCAATGTCGACCCGCTCACGCCGAACGCGCAATTCTGCGATCATGGCAGCCAATACCGATCGGCGGTGTTCTATACAACGGATGAAGAAAAGCGACTTGCGGAAGCATCCAAAGCCGCGATCGAACAGACCAAGCAATTCCCCGCGCCGATCGTGACCGAACTGGTCCCGGCGTCCACTTTCTACCAAGCCGAAGACTACCACCAGGATTACTACAAGAAGAACCCGTTCCGGTATAAGTACTACAAGTACAACTGTGGCCGCGCCAAGCGTTTGGAAGCCTTGTGGGAGAAATCGTAGAGACGGTCCTGTGTCGATGTGGTGGGATGTAAATCTAGAGTCCGCCCTTCATGATCAGCCCTCGCAGCCGTTCTCGCTGCGCCGGCCGAATGCTGGTGAACTCTAAGCCGAACTGTGTCCCATCGACCCATCGCACAAGGGCCTGATCGACCCGGAGCGGCCATTTAAAATCAGGAAGGAAGAGGGACAGCTTTACATACATTCCAACCGTCATCTCGACCGCGGTCTCGGCTTTGCAGCCGTTGGTCGATATGTCAATCACCTTGGCTTCCCCTTCAAAGTCGTCATCGCCGAAGAAAAACATGCGAAACGAAAGTGATAGTCTTCGGCCACGCCGATCCTGAGCGTTCACGGCTTGAAGATCAGGTGGGGAGTCTTGAGATCCTCTTGCGGACATTCCCGTTGTCCTTCGTGAAAAACAGAACCGAGGTCCCATTCTCTACGGGAAAACAACTCGTAGTCTACGCCATGGGGCGACGAAGGCAAGGAGAAGCCATATTCTGCCCAGGATGTGAGGAATCTGCATCCCTTGGTGCAGTCCAATGAGAAAACTTGACGAGACCCTAGTCGTCTGCGACAAAGGAGCCACGAAAAGGAGATACGTATCGTGACACGAACGATCAGCCGGCGCATGGCCGATCTGGCTCAGTCCGAAATTCGGGCCATGACCCAGGCCTGTATCAACATGAAGGGGCTCAATATGGCGCAAGGGGTTTGCGACACCCCGGTTCCTCCTGTCGTACTGGAAGGAGCCGAGAAGGCCATCAGAGACGGGCACAACGTCTATACACGATTCGACGGACTGCTTGAACTACGGGAGGCCATCGCGGATAAGCTGGCTCACTACAACGGCATTCAGGTCGATCCCGAAACGGAAGTAACCGTCAGTTCCGGAGCGACCGGCGCATTTCACTGTGCCTGCACGGCACTCCTCAATCCCGGCGATGAGGTCATTCTGTTCGAACCCTACTATCAGTACCATATCAGCGCGCTGGTTGCTGTTGAGGCGGTTCCAGTGGTCGTGCCTATGCACCCACCGGCCTGGTCCTATTCCATGGCACAGCTTGAAGAGGTCGTGACTCCGAAAACAAAAGCCATCATTGTGAATTCACCAGGCAATCCTTCGGGCAAGGTGTTTACTCGAGCGGAGTTAGAGACGCTCGCCGATTTCGCGTGCCGACACGATGTGTTCGTCTTGACGGACGAGATCTACGAATATTTTCTCTACGATGGGCGGAATCACGTGAGCATGGCCTCGTTGCCTGGCATGGCTGAGCGGACGATCACCATCGGCGGGTATTCCAAAACGTTCAGCGTGACCGGCTGGCGTATCGGGTACAGTGTGGCTGCCAAGCCATGGTCCGGTGCAATAGGGGCGATGAACGATCTGCTCTACGTCTGTGCTCCGGGGCCGCTTCAAATCGGAGTGGCTCGTGGCATCAGTCAACTGCCCGACAGTTTCTATCTGAATCTGGCTGATGACTATCAGCATAAACGGGACCGGTTCTGTCGCGCGCTGGCGAAAGTGGGGCTGACCCCGTCGATCCCACAAGGGGCCTATTACGTCTTGGCCGACGTATCGCGACTTACCGGCGACACGGGGAAAGCTCGCGCCATGTATCTGTTGGAAAAAGCCGGTGTTGCTGGTGTGCCGGGGGAGGCCTTTTTCTCCGGCAAGACGGGAGCCCGGTTCATTCGCTTCAGCTATGCGAAGACGGATGCCGATCTCGATGAAGCGTGCCGTCGCTTGACGCAAGACAGGTTCTAAGCCGCGATAATAGTCGGGCATTCCCTCTTGCCGGACGTGACGACTCGTGGTATCAACCATCCTCATGCGCCTGACTTTGGTTTCCGTGGCGGTCCTAGCGGTTGCCTTGAGCATCACGGGGTGCGGACGCCAGCTTACACCTCCCGTGGCTGTCCCGAATGGCCTTCCTGCCGAGGATCGTTCGATCCTGGCGGGAGACTGGGAGTATGAAGACGGTGGGACCGTCGTCCTTCAACTCGATGCACAAGGTAACGGAACCTATGCGTACAAGGATGGACGGTTCGAAACTCATGCATTTGGGGGAGGAGAATGGGCCGGGAAATGGTATCAAAAGGAAAATGATCGGGAGGGCGGCTTCCTCGTGAAGCTGTCTGCTGACTACACGGAAGGCGAAGGCAGATGGTGGTATGACCGCATCGGCGCCGATACCAGCCCGTCCGAGAAAGGGGGCACCTTCCATTTAAGTAAAAGAACGTCCATCACGAGCCTCCGTGACACGCCTCCACCGCCGTAATTCGACACCGTCAACCCTTAATCTTCAGTATTGATTCCCAGACGAGTGGCGATGAGCGTGAGTCTCTGTTTCAGGGCATCGGGACACGATGCGCTCGTGGCAATCATTCCCTGGTAGCGAGGGGTGGCCTGGTTGAAGGCCAGCGCGCGGCCGTTCCCATCACAAATCCCTCCACCGCTTTCTTCGATGAACAACGTTCCGGCCGCGACATCCCACTCATTTTCCGGTTCGAGTGTAGCGAGGCCCTGTATGTGGCCGCCGGCGGTCAAGGCGAGCACCCACGCAATTGAACGTATCGGACGGCTGTGTGCCATGCCATCGAGCGACGAGAAACGTCCGATATCCTGTTCCCATGGGCTCATGGCCACGACCGGTTGTCGATCGTCGTGGATCGCCGGTGGCATGACCGGCTTGGCATTGAGGTAGAGGCCGCCGCCCCTGGTTGCCGTGTAGAGCGCATCCACCGAAGGGTTAAAAATGGCCGCCACGATCGGTCGGCCGTCCTCAATAAGGGCCACGGAAATACAAAACTCCGGCTCCCCATTGATGAACGCTTTCGTGCCGTCTATCGGATCCACCACCCAGACGCGAGCCTTCTCTAGCCGGTCTGGATCATCCGGCGATTCTTCGGATAGCCATCCGTCCCAGGGAAAAGCCGATCGAAGGCGTGATCGGAGAATCTGATTCACGGCGAGATCGGCGGAGGTGACCGGGGAACGATCGGCCTTTTGTACTGTCTCAAACCCATCGTCGGCCATGCGTAAGGCCTCTCCACCGGCTACTCGGACGGCTTGAATGAGAAAATCAAGTTCGTCTTGCCATGGCATGCACAAAGAGTAGCAACCTTGGGGTTAGAAGAAAAGGAATGTTTGTCGCCGAAACTTGACCTGGATGACGAATCTGCGTACAAGCACCATACGATGAAACTGATGCAGAAACGCTCGCGGAAGAAGGGACTCTCCCCGGGCACGCTTATTCACATCGGTGAGAAGCGAGCCGAGGCCGTCACCGTTACCCGCTTTAACTACTCCGGTACCCACTGCGAGGAACACCCCATCCGCGATGTGAACGAGCTTCGTCCGCCTGCAGACGAAACGGTGACCTGGGTGGATGTTGCGGGCGTGCACAAGACCGAGGTGTTGGAAGCATTCGGAAAGCACTTCGGTCTCCACCCTCTCCTGCTGGAAGACATTGCCAATACTGATCAACGGCCCAAGCTCGACGATTACGACACCTATTTCTTTCTCGTCATGAAGGTGCTGACGGCGTCGAACCAAGGGGACATCCTGGTCGAACAGATCAGTTTCGTTCTGGGGCGAAATTATGTCCTCTCGTTTCAGGAGAACGGAACCGATGTCTTCCAGTCTGTCCGGGATCGACTACGGGTTGGGAAAGGACGTCTTCGACAAAACGGATCAGACTATCTCGTGTATGCGCTCATGGATGCCGTGGTCGATCATTATTTCGAGGTGCTTGAAATGCTGGGCGAGCGGATTGAATCGATGCAAGAACGCCTGATGGCTGATCCTAGACCGGAGATACTCAAGGATATTCATGCCCTGAAACGGCAGCTCTTGTTCGTGCGGCGAGCCGTGTGGCCCTTGCGTGAAGCGATCAACAACCTGTCACGGTCGGAATGCCCATTCGTCCATGAGCCGACGAAGGTCTTTTTCCGAGACGTCTACGATCATGTGGTACAGATCGTGGACACCATTGAGACCTTACGAGAAATGGTCTCGGCGAGTCTCGACATCTATCTCTCAAGCGTCAGCTACCGGCTGAACTCCGTCATGCGAGTATTGACGGTGATCACCACGATCTTCATGCCTCTGAGTTTTATCGCTGGCATCTATGGAATGAATTTCGAGCATATGCCTGAACTGAAATGGGCGTGGGGGTACCCCATGGCCCTCGGGATTATGGGACTCGTGGCGGCTACCATGCTCCTGGGATTTCGCTGGAAAAAATGGCTCTAGCCAAGAGCCAGGGATCTTGATTCTTGGATGCCCACCGTGCCCACAAAATAGACCGTTTGACTGGTCTCCGCTCGGCTACGAACGGAGATCAGTAAAGAGCCAAGGAGCTTCAGCGCTTCGGCGAGTTTCATAGGCCGTAATCGCGCCCTCGTGCTGAAGAGTGAGGCCGATTGCGTCAAGCCCTTGATACAGACAACCTTTACGAAATGGGTCGATCTGGAACCGATACGCGATGCCATTCGGCGTGGTGACCGTTTGCCGATCCAAGTCTACGGTGAGCCGATAGCCCTCGATGTCGCTCACTTCCTTCAGCAGCGCGAGCACCTCCTCCCCTTTCAAGACCACCGGGAGGATCCCATTCTGAAAGCAATTGTTATAGAAAATGTCGGCAAAACTTGGAGCGATCAGACAGCGGAATCCCTGATCCAACAATGCCCACGGAGCGTGCTCACGGGACGAGCCGCAGCCGAAATTGTCGCGAGTCAAGAGGATGGTCGCCCCCTCATAGCGAGGGTCGTTCAGGAAGAACGATGGATCCGGAGAACCGTCCGACCGCTTCCGCCAATCGAAGAAGAGGCCGTCACGCAATCCCGTGCGCTTGATGGTCTTGAGAAATTGCTTCGGAATCACTTGGTCGGTGTCGACGTTCACCCGATCCAATGGAGCGACAAGGCCGGTCAGTGTCGTGAAAGGTGTCATGGTGCAAATTTCCTCATCTCAATAGACGAATGCGTCATGCCGGAGATTCTTGAAGCATCACTGCCAGTGTCTGATATCGACAAAGTGGCCCTCAATGGCCGCAGCAACTGCCATGGCCGGGGACACGAGGTGAGTTCGCCCGCCGGCTCCCTGGCGCCCTTCGAAGTTTCGATTACTTGTCGAGGCACAGCGTTCCCCTGGCTTCAGCACATCGGCATTCATCGCCAGACACATGCTGCATCCAGCCTCCCGCCACTCAAAGCCGGCTTCACGAAACACTTGGTCAAGCCCTTCTGCCTCCGCCTGCTGTTTGATGAGCCCTGAGCCCGGCACCACCATGGCATGGACCGTCTTCGCCACCTTCTTGCCTTTCGCAAAACCGGCAGCGAGGCGAAGATCCTCGATTCGAGAATTCGTGCAGGAGCCGATGAACACTCGATCTATTCTGATATCGGTGATCGGCATATTAGGAGTGAGTCCCATGTAAGACAGAGCCCGTTCGGTGGCGTGTTTGGACTTGTCGTCGACCATCGTTCCTGGATCCGGCACACATTCGTCTACACCGCTCACCATGCCCGGACTTGTTCCCCAGCTGACTTGAGGGGCGATGCCCTCGGCTTGCAGAACGACGGTCGCCTCATAGGTGGCGTCGAGATCTGTTTTGAGGTGTCGCCATGCGTGGACGGCTTGTTCGAACTGCTCGCCCTTTGGAGCAAGCGGACGCCCTTTGATGTAGGCGATCGTCTTCTCATCGGGTGCGACGAGGCCGGCGCGCGCTCCCCCCTCGATCGACATGTTGCAGAGGGTCATCCGGCCCTCCATGCTGAGGGAGCGAATGGCATCGCCTGTGTACTCAATCACATAACCGGTGCCGCCTGCCGTACCGATCTTCCCTATGATGGCGAGAATAATGTCCTTGGCGGAACAACGATCCGACAGAACCCCATCGACTCTGATTTCCATTGTCTTTGGCCGTTTCTGCACCAAACATTGAGTGGCCAGCACATGTTCTACTTCACTGGTTCCGATTCCAAAAGCCAACGCGCCGAATGCCCCGTGGGTGGATGTGTGCGAATCACCGCACACGATCGTGGTCCCGGGGAGCGTAAACCCTTGTTCGGGACCGATGACATGCACAATCCCCTGACGGATGTCGCTCATGTTGAAGAGGGGAATCTCGAAATATGTGCAATTATCTTCCAATGTTTGAATCTGAAGGGCGCTCACGGGATCCATAATTCCCAGACGCCGGTCGGTGGTCGGGACATTGTGGTCCGGCACCGCCAAAGTTGCGGCAGGTCGTCGAGGGCGCCGCCCGGCGAGTTTCAACCCTTCAAATGCTTGAGGGGAAGTCACTTCATGAACCAGCTGACGATCGATGTAGAGCAACGTGGTTCCATCAGTTTCAGCACGCACAACGTGCGAGTCCCAGATCTTGTCGAATAATGTCTTACCGGCCATCTCAGCTCCTGCTGGTTATAATACGAGTGCGCCATTATACAGAGACATACCATGCGGTTGACAAGGTGCCTGTGAGCCTTGTCCTGCTCTGCAAAAGGTGATACCACACCGCGTATGAGTGCCGCACACTGGAATCAAGCCTACATCATCCAGTGGAGTCAGCGACTCCTGAACAGCTATAGACATTGGACGGGGTCAGAACTGATCGAACGGATCGGGGGAACAAGACACCAGGCACGCACGTTGTTCAAGGCTCCCTTTGTTGTCGTCTCGCATGGAGTCGAGATCGACCCGATCTTGAATTATGGAAACCAAACGGCGCTCGATCTGTGGGAACTCTCCTGGGATCAACTCCTTCGGACGCCATCGCGACTCACGGCCGAGCCTCATGATCGCCCAGAGCGAGAACGCCTGTTGGAGCAGGCAAGGGTGAACGGCTACTTTGCTGGATATCGTGGGATCAGAGTTTCTTCAACGGGCAGTCGTTTTCTCGTCGAACAGGCAGTGATCTGGACGGTCATCGATTCGACTGGACGATGGATCGGTCAGGCAGCGAGCTTCTCACATTGGTCGAGAGTGCCGTAAATCAAAACGGGAAATACACCTCGATCCCCCCATAGCCGCCGCTGTGGAAGGAATTGCTGTGTTGGTACCCACCTCTGGCCAGAAGGAACACTTTCCCGATCGATACTTCGACAAGCGGTCCCGTCTGGACGGCACGAAATTCTCCATTGCCCATTCCTGCAATATCCCATCCGGTGTAGAGGGGACAGCAACCATGATCGGTCTTGTACGTTAGCAATTTCCCACGCAAACGGCCCCAGAAGAAATTGTCCAGATCAGCATAGGATCCGATCGCATGGAGGTTGCCTTTCTCATGCCAATACAGCGCTTCAATTTGGCCGAAAAATCCGATCTGATGATCGATCCTCGCACTTGCGTTCAACCGGTCTTCCTCGATTCGGCGCAGTTGCGGACCTGCAAGTGCGAGGAATGTCCAGCGGCCGAGTGACTGTGAAATACCGAGGGATGGGACGACAAACTGCACGTTGGCATCCAACAATTGCCCGTTGCTCTTGAAGCTATATCCAAGGCCGGCCGTCATGGCTTGCGCAAATAGGGTTGTTCCACCTGACATGAGCAAGATCGGCGTTCGTATGCCCAAATAGCCGAAGTATTGGCTTTTGTTATCGATCTGAAATCCAGTGAACACGTCCCCTGCCTGAGCACGGGAGGGAAACACGGTTAGGACAAGTGTTGCCATAAGAAGTACGGTAATGCGCGCCATCTGCTGTCTCCTTAGCATAGATCCAGTGCGAACCAATCAAGAGTGGAACGGTCCTGATCAGCAAGACCGGATATCAATCGTCGCCGGCTGAAACCTGATAGCTAGCCCTAGAATAGTGCACTCCTCGGACAATCAGGAGAAAAATCAGAAAAGATGACAGCCTATACGTTGTAAGCCAGCTCAACGGTGACAGGACCCGATCCTCCTTGAACGATGAGCTTATGGGAGTGAGCCACGATGACGGTCGCCGAATCACGTTGAGCACAAAGAATCGTAGGATTAGGTAGAGGAGTATTCTGCGACAGGGTCCTTGCTACGACCGGCTCCACTGCTTTTTGTGCAGTTCTCTCCAGTGCTGTTGACCTCGTTCGATACGGTCAACCCTGAAACGGACACAGGTGTTGCGGAAACGGTGCATGACCGATACGGGAGTCACCTTGAGGGTGACACGTGGCAGTTCTAACAGCCCTCCGACGAACGACCCTTTCGGAACAGAAGCGAAGAGGACACTGACGCCCGTGAAGGACATATCTTCCAACCTCCCAGGTAGCAGGGCGGTCGAGGTGCTTAATCGACAAGAGGTTGCATGGGGGAGTCGCAGCATTCGGCGCCGTTCCCAGTTGAACGCCCTCCAAGGAGCGGTAAGAGCATAGAAAAGTGATCGCAGGCTGCTCGCTACGCCGGGTTTGAAGTGAGAACTCTCTTCCCATGGCGCTGGGTCACCAAAAATCTTATCAACGAGCGCCTCTCGAGTCGCGTCATCCAGCTCCCCGAATTGAAGTCCGGCTTCAACGCCACCATCTGACGACTGTTCTTGCCTAATGATTCGTCCATCGAGTCGGACGAGAGTTCCTTGAGAGGAGGTCAATAAGAGGGTTACGGCATCCTGTGTGCTAAACACAGGGTGTTCTAATAACAGCGCAGCGCCGTGTTCATTAATATTCATGATTCGGGCGGTGTGAGCCGTGTCGCCTACAAACAACTCACTCGCGAAATCTCGATTAAGCCGAAACGCCTGCCGGCCCTGCGGTTGCTCGCTGGCGACGAACATGGCGATCGTCAACAGGAAGAGATTGACGGATCCCCAAAAAATACTGACTGGAAGGCCGGGGTCTCCCGTGCCGTGGCGAAGGTTCTGAAACGCCAGGACCAGACCACCAACCAATAGTCCAAATGTGATTAAGTGCGGCCAAGCTGAACTTAATTCGGCGGAGGTGTTTTTTCGAATGCGTTGCCCCTTGGGAGTCACCTCGAATGCGCGCTCTTTTCGCGGTGAGATCAGAGCTTTTAACGCGACCGCACTGAGTGCGAAGCACATGGCGATTTCATAGATGTCGGACCAGAAGGGATTGCGTGTGCCCCGGCTCACCGGGCGCATCACCAACGCCGATGCGATGTAGAACGAAAAGAAATAAAGACAAAGCTGCAGGACGTTTGCATGAATGGGAGGGGTATGAAACAAGAGGCTAGAAAGCGGGGCGATCAGACAGATGACGCGAGGAAGACCGAAAAAGAAGTAGAAGATCGAGCCGAAATAATCCAGTCGTGTGCGACACGGTCAACCCGCGTTTCGTCAGCGGGTTGTCGCGAAGCAGGACTTGGATACAGCCCATGGCCCAACGCTTACGCTGCTTCAGGTATCCCGTGAAGGTTTCTGGCATCAAGCCGGCGGACAATATGCGATTGAGGTAGCAGGACCTGTATCCTTTCGCGTGCAGGTTCATGCTGGTATGGATGTCCTCGGTGATTGTCTGAGTTTGGAATCCACCTATTTCTTCCAGCGGTTGACGTCGGAAGAGGCCACCACTGCCGGCAAAGAAAGCGCTGTTATGCGAATCCCGCCCAGCCTGCAGGGAGCGGAAGAACAACGCTTGCTCGTTCTTGATACGATCGCCGACCCGCAGGTTTCGCTGAAAAATATCCGGATTATAGAAGTGGTGGGGAGTCTGCACGATGGCCACTTTGGGATCCTCGAAGAATCCAACGGTCTCCTTCAGAAACGTGCGGGCCGGAACATGGTCCACATCAAAGACGGCTATGAGGTCGCCATCGGTCAACCGAAGGGCATGATTGAGGTTTCCGGCTTTGGCATGGCGGGGACGATCCGGGCGGCTAAGATATTCACAGCCCAAGGCGGTCGCGAGCTTCTTCGCCTCAAGCCGGTGCCCGTCATCGAGCACGTGCACCTTGAACCGATCTTTGGGATATTCCTGTGATAGACAACCCACCAGCGTTTGCCGCAGGAGCGAGAGCGGCTCATCCACGATGGTGACCATAATGTCGACGGTCGGGTAATTCGTGATCGGTGCCGGTTGCCGATCGGTAGGCGACCACGATTGATAGGTGAAGAAGCAAAATTGACAGAGTCCATACAGCTCGGCGAGATAGACGATCCATCCGACGATCATGCTGCTCACGTCGTCAGTGGGTATGGTGTAGAACGCCCGCCAGACCATGTACCGGATGTATAAGAGTAGGCTGAGGCACAAAATCCATCGCCGACCGCGGTCTTGCTTAAGGAGAAGCCCAATGGCCAGTAATACGAGCGCGGAAATTCCTGCGGCGAAGGGGGTGTCGAAGAATGTGTCGACCAGCGTCATAATGGATTATCCAGAGGAGGTGGTCTTCCTTAAGCCTTGGTGAGAGTCACCCTATTACGGGATCACCCGTCCGCCTAGTCCTACAAATGTGGAGCAGCCTTAAGAGGGGGTCGGACTAACTACTTGATCGAACGAGGCATTTCTCTGGGTGCAGAAACGAACACTTATTCGAAAGAGGGGCTAAGTCCAAAGTTCAAGAGGACCGTGCTGAGTAATGGATTGGAGGAGGTCGTGTGTTGACACGATACCGGTGAGAAGCCGCTGATGGTCCAGGATCGGAACCGCATGGATCTGTTCCTCGAGCATGACGCGCGCAATCTCCCGGATTTCCGTCGCGGGTGTGGCTGTGATGACTCGGGAGGTCATAATTTCAGCTAATCGCCTTTGCGAAGCCTGGCTCTTGTCACCTCCTGTAATCAGTTCCGGAACGTGCAGGAGCAGGTCACGATATGACACCATCCCAACCAGGGTGCCATGTAGGGAAGTGACGGGGACATGATGGAAATTCTTCTGTGACATGATCACCCACGCATCGAGTAATGTGCTGTCCGAGGGAAGGGAAAGGACCGGCGATCTCATGAGATCTCTGGCCAGAACCGCCGGGTTAGGATGCCGCTGCTGAGTACTGGCTTGACGGTATGCAGTCTGCGCCGTCAAGGCGGAGTGATCCAGTGACGGAGGGTGGTGGTCATGAGGGTCACGATCTCCAGCAGTTTCAGCTCGGTTAGGGCGAGAGCCCACCTGCTTTGTCGGATAGATCTCACTGATTCCTTTGATCGCCAGATTAATGGGCATGGGGGAAACTCTCCAACGTCTATATCGGAACTCTTGTGAAATACTTAAGCGAGTGCAAGGCAGAGCGTTGAAAAGGATAAGGATAACCTATGGGTAGAAGCAGTTCCAAATTGGTTGCTTCCATTTTAACCCCTATGTTATAAGGGCCCCGGTGTTGGGTTTCGAACTGTAAGAAAGCTGACGGAGTTACAAAGAAAAATACACATTAACAAGAAAGCCTGCACGTCCTCTCAGAGTTTGGCGACACATAATTCACAAGCCTCTTAACTCAATATCTCTTCATTTATTGCAAGGGGGTAGTCATGGGCAAGACAATATCGTCGGTTTTCCTCAGCCTGGGAGTGGTCCTCGCCGGGGCATCGGGTGCGTATGCGTTGCAAGCGGGCGGTGTTGAAGTCGGCGATTTAGAAACTGGATCTGTGGTGGGGCAGTCTTTCAAAGAATTATCGGTAGATCTTACGTTTTATGCCGCTGAAATTGGAAACATGAAGGTGTGGTATCCGCCCATGACCGTTATTGACTTCAAGACACGTCCGGGTTCACCGGTTCTCTTGAAGGTGACGAATAATGCAACGGCTGAACATGGCTTTCATCTAAGCGCTGCGGCCAATCAAGCAGGACCGTTTGTCCTGGAGACCAAGCTCGTGCTTAAGCCTGGAGAAACCCGTTACATCGGTATTCCGACAAGTGATTTATTTTATGCGGCGGGAAGCGTTCTTGAATATCGTTGTCACTTGCATGCGGGCCATGTCGGCGGCAAGTTGCTCATGCTGAAGTGATCAGCAGTGGTTCTCTTGAGCGTAAAGGCCTCGGTGAAACCAACCGAGGCCTTTGTTTTTCTAACTAGTAAAAGGGAAACGGCACCGTCAGTTTCTCACACCGCTCCACACCTTCGCAGCATCGATTTCCTTATCCGGATTCAACGTCTTTGCCTTTTCAAGAAGTACTTCAGTCGTCTCAGGGTAGGCGGGATCTGAGATGCAACAATTATCGACGGGACATACGGCCGCACACTGGGGCTCATCAAAATGACCGACGCACTCGGTGCACCGGTCATGGGCGATTACATAGATGTTGTCACCGACACCTTGTCCATCACCAACGTGATTGCCTTTGGTTTCGGCGTCGCTTCTCGTCTCAAATATTGCTTCATTCGGACATTCCGGCAGGCATGCACCACAAGAGATACATTCATCCGTAATCAATAAAGCCATGACCACAGCCTCCTTCTCACTCTCAACGACTAAACAACATTGACAAGTTCACGCCACTCAAACCATAGTGCGCTTGTCATGGTAACCAGGTGTGCGGGAAAACATTTTATTCTGCGATTCTTTTCTAAGTCAACCAAAGGCGCTCTGGTCAGAAGGTCTAGGTTAGAATCGGGCATGGGCCATTGGGATCACCAGAAAAAACAGTCGTCGGACTTGACGGATGGCATCTAGCCAGACACAACTCGAAAACCGGGAACAGCGAAACAAGCGGATCATCATGATGGTCTTGCTCGCGCTTCTTTTGATGAGCGCGTCTGTTTTCCTGGGCGAGCGCAAGGAATCCAGCATTATTGTCGTGACATTCCCCAGTGGGGTTCAGCTTGAAGCTGAAGTGGCGGATACTCCGGAGCAATTGCTCTTTGGGCTGGCCTTTCGCGACGCACTGCCGCCCAACGGGGGGATGCTTTACATTTTTGAGCAAAACGGTTTACACCGTATCACGACCAAGGAATACAGATTTCCCATTGATATTCTTTGGATAGACGAGAGCCATCATGTCGTCCATATGCTGGAACACGCGGAACCATGCAGGAGTGATCCCTGCCCGTTCTTTGGGCCGCCACCTGAGCCAGCTCGCTATGTCATACAGGCCGAATCGGGGTTCATTCAAAAGGCAAAAGTCGCCGCAGATGATGAACTCAAATACACGCTCCGTATGTAAGCGCTGAGACCTGCAATAAAAGGATTCAGGTATGACGAATAGCTTCCAGAAAGTTGCGCAGATCGAAGAGCTGCCGCCGGGCACGTCGAAGATCGTGAAAGTCAACGACCGGCCGATCGCACTGTTTAACGTTGACGGCACATTGTACGCCATTCATAACAGTTGTCCTCATGAGGGCGGACCGCTTATTGAAGGGCGGCTCAAGGGATATGTCATTGCCTGCCCGTGGCATGATCTGGCCTTTGATGTTCGGAACGGCCAAGGTACGGATGGTGGTGGGTACTGTGTGGGCAGCTACGAGGTTCGGGTTGAGGGAACCGACATCATGATCGGTCCTCGCAAGAAAATATAGACAAAGATGGCCTCATCGAGAGTTCTCGCGAAAAGGAAAGGACATGAGCATTTCCGGCACAGATTACAATCCAACTCTGGATGCTGCCGATTGCCGCAAGGTCGTCGTTGAACAGCCGTTCGTCATTCGCATGTGGGAAGATCGGACCAGAGGTGAACAATGGGTGCCGGCGTATGATGCAAAAGGACTCGCACTCCTGAGCGATGAATTCCTCCGCATTGCGAGTAACAACGCGGTGGAAAATGGGCAACGTATCTTTGAACTCAAGGCTGTCCAGCCAGGTACGCATCACCTGGTTTTTGAAAAACGCATGGGGTGGAAATTTACTGCGGAAGAGCGGCGAGTCTTCAGGATAGAGGCACAGTCAGTCACGGAGAATTGATCTCATGCCGGACATCGCATTCATCAATGGTCGTTTTATGCCTTGGCAGGATGCGACCGTTTCTATTGATGACCGGGGATTTCAGTTCGGTGATGCAGTCTACGAAGTGATCAGGACGTATCGCGGTACGCCTTTTCAATTGGAGCCGCATCTCGCGCGACTGGATAGGAGCGCGAGAGCGCTCTCCATTCCGCAGCCCTATTCACCGACGCAATGGAAGCAGTGGATCCAACATGGACTTGGCCTCGCTGGATACCAAGAGGCCAAGATCTATATCCAGATTACCCGAGGTGTGGCTCCCCGGGAGCACAGCTTCCCCTCTCAAAGCCGCCCGACGATCGTCATGACGATTCGAGAGTTACAAGGCCTGCCATCTGAGATACGCCGGACCGGTGTCTCGGCATGCACGCGGGAAGACCTTCGATGGGGACGATGCGATATCAAGAGCGTCAATCTCCTTGCCAATGTTCTTGCTCGGGAAGAGGCCAGAAAGGCCGGGGTATTCGAGACCATTTTTGTTAGAGATAGTCTTGTGATGGAAGGAGCTCTCAGTAATGTCATGATTGTTCGCGATGGAGTAGTTGTGACGGCTCCCGAAGGTCCCCGGATCCTGTCCGGTGTCACAAGAACAGTGGTATTGGATTTGGCTAAAAAGGAGAATATCCCGATTGAGGAGCGATCTATACCGCTCGATGCGTTGTACGCCGCAGATGAGGTGTTCTTGACCGGGACGACACTCGAAGTGCTCGGAGTCGTGCAGATTGATGGGAAGACAATTGGCTCCGGCCAGCCTGGACCAGTCACGAAAACACTGGCTGCCCGGTGGGCGCTCTTGACAGGCTAGCGCTCTTGCTTTGCTTCTGGGTGCGTGATATGGTGCTGCCTCCGTAAGTGGGCTCATGCCCACTTTTTTGTTTGGACACATGTCACGGAAAGTTAGGTTGAGCATGCCGGGTAATGGATCGCAACCGGTTGCCGACCGGTTGCAAGAGGTTATTTCGCCGATTTTGTGGACCCTTGGGCTTGAGTTAATCGATGTGATTTGTGTCGGGCAAGGTGCTCGTGCGGTCGTTCGTGTTCTAATCGACAAACCAGGCGGAGTCACCATCACAGATTGCGAACAAGCACATAAGGCATTGGGACCGGCTCTTGATGTCGCCGATCCATTTCCTCACGCATACACCCTTGAGGTCTCTTCGCCAGGTCTGGATAGGCCATTAAAGAGACTTCAAGACTATCAACGGGCGATAGGGAAAGAGGTGACACTCAAGCTTCGCCGCCCACTCGATGGGCAGTGGAAAGTTATGGGGCGGTTAATGGATGTGGATGAGCAGGTTGTCGTGGTGGATCTCACTATGCCAAAGGCCCAGGCGATGAGGTTGGATCGAGAGATGATCACCGAGGCAAAGCTGGTCGTGAAACCGTAGGCATGCGATGTCTAGCGTGGCATGATGGTAACTGGATGCAGGAGCGTGAGGTATGAACCGAGAACTGATTTCAGTCATCGATGAAATCGGGCGTCAAAAAGGCATCGACAAGGCTCGAGTGATCGGAGCCATTGAATCAGCCCTGCAGACAGCCGCAAAGAAACGCTTCGGTCAGGCCGAAAACATTCAAGTGGAAATCGACTCAAAGACTGGGGAAATTTCCGTCGTCTCGAAGAAAACGATCGTCGAAACGGTGAGCAACCCCAAGGCTGAAATTTCACTTCAGGAGGCGCGTCACTACGACAGTGAAGCTGAGGTCGGGGACGAAATCGGATCGTTGATCGAAATGAACGAGTTAGGAAGAATCGCCGCGCAAACGGCGAAACAAGTCATCTTTCAGAAAGTTCGTGAAGCAGAATGGGAAGCGGTTCAAAAGGAGTATTCCACGCGCCAGGGGGATCTCGTTACGGGTATCATTCTTGGCATGGAACGCCGCAACTATCTTGTCGATCTTGGGAAAACGGAAGCCATTCTGCCGATCCAGGAGCAGATTCCTCGCGAAACCTATCGGCGTGGCGATCGCGTGAAGGCCATGTTGCTGGAGGTCCGACGCACACCGAAGGATGTTCAGGTCATCTTGTCTCGAAGTCACCCGCAATTCGTGGCCAAGCTTTTTGATCTCGAAGTGCCGGAAGTGATGGAGAAGATCATTGAAATCAGGTCGGTGGTTCGAGAGCCAGGTGATCGGACGAAAATCGCCGTTACGTCGCGGGAAAAAGCCGTGGACCCGGTTGGGGCCTGCGTTGGGATCAAAGGGTCCCGCGTTCAAGCAGTCGTGCGCGAGTTGCGAGGAGAGAAGATCGACATCATCACATGGACGCAGGACCCTCGTGTGTTCATTGCCGAAGCATTGAACCCGGCGACCATTGAAAAAGTCGGAATCGACGAAGAGAAAAAATCGGCCCTCGTCGTCGCGGCCGACTCGCAATTGTCGCTCGCCATCGGCAAGAACGGGCAAAACGTTCGACTTGCAGCGCGATTGACCGGGTGGAAGATCGATATCATCAGCGCAACCGAATACGAGAAAGAAAAGGTCGAACGGGATAAGGAAATTAAAGCGGCACTCGCAGAAGAGGCGGAGGCGCAGCGACTCCAGGAAGAGGCGCGTCAAGCCGCGAGGGCCGAGGAAGCGACGAACGGATAACGGACGGGACCATTCGATAGCCATGCGTGTATACGAACTTGCCAAGAAGTTGGGAATGGAGAATCGTGTGCTCATCCCCGAGCTCAAGAAAATGGGTGTGTCGGTGTCGTCTCATAGTAGTACCCTCGATGATGCGATTGTCCAGAAGGTGTTTGACACGCTCGCTTCAAAATCAAAAGGGCAATCATCCGCAGCAGAAGGAGAGCTCGCGGTCCGTTCAACCCCGGAATCGACGCGCGGCAAAGGTCTGCCGGCCAGGGCGCAGTCGCTGGAGGATCCCCCTAAGCCCGACAAGCGGCGTATTCTTATCAAGCGCAAGAAAGAGGATGAACCGATCGAGGTTCCTTCTCTCCCTCCTGCGGTCGAAAGTGAGCGTTTGACTCAGATCGGAACAGTCAGCTTGGAACCCGCCTCCCCGGTGCCTGCCGACCAACCCAGTGTAGAGGTGAAGGCTCAAGAAACCCTTCAGACGGAGGAAGTCTCAGGTACGGGTAAGGTGGTGCCGCCGGCTCCATTTCCGATAGTTCAACAACGGGATGAGACGTCAGTAAAGCCGACTGTGCCTCCACCAAGCCTGGCGGCTGGAACCGTGGAATCAGTGGCGGCCAAGAAGAAAAGCATGGCGTTTGAAGCCATTGAAGCCGAGGGACAGAAAGATAAGGCTAAAAAAGTTCGTAAGCCTGGTCGTCCGAAGGATGATCAGCAGGATGTGAAATTACGCGAAGATGCCGCCCGCTGGCAAGATCTTCGCGCAATCCCGGTGCAGCGACGGGATGATCGATCCAAGCATGTGCATCATAGTGCGCCTGCTGAAATCACGAAGCCTCGTCGAAAAAGCGTCAAGGTTACGCCTCGGACAACGGTGAAGGAATTTGCCGAGCTGATCGGTCAGCGGCCGGCAGACATCGTGCGCAAATTGATGGACATGGGCCAAATGCTGACCTTTCAGCAACCGATGAATCTGGATGCGGCCTCGATATTCGCTGAAGAAAGCGGGCTCAAGATTGAAATCGCGATTGAACGGGGAGGAGAGGAGTTACTGCAAGATATTGTCGAGACGGGCGAAGATGAGCGACCAGAACCTCGACCTCCGGTGGTCACTATAATGGGCCATGTCGATCATGGCAAGACTTCCTTGCTCGATGCCATTCGTCAAACCAACGTGGCAGAAGGAGAGGCAGGCGGCATCACGCAACATATCGGCGCCTATACGGTCTCGGTGCATGGCAAGCAAGTGACGTTTCTGGATACCCCTGGTCACGAAGCCTTTACCTCAATGCGGGCTCGCGGAGCAAAAGTGACGGACATCGTCATTTTGGTTGTTGCCGCAGACGACGGAGTCATGCCGCAGACGGTGGAGGCGATCCATCACGCGAAAGCTGCCGGAGTGTCCCTGATCGTTGCGATCAACAAAATCGACAAACCCGGTGCCAACCCGGATCGAGTCAAAAATTCCCTCTCAGAGCATGGCTTAATTTCAGAAGCCTGGGGCGGCGATACCATTATGGTAGAGGTGTCCGCAAAGCAGAAAGTGGGTCTCGATACCCTGCTTGAGATGATCCTGCTTCAAGCTGAGGTGCTAGAACTCAAGGCAGATCCACATCGACAGGCTCGAGGAACCGTGATCGAAGCCAAAATTGAACGCGGTCGGGGGCCGGTTGCAACGGTCTTGGTGCAGAGCGGCACTCTCAAGGTCGCTGATGCCTATGTCGTGGGCGCATTTAGCGGCCGTGTCAGAGCCCTCATTAATGATCGCGGCGAAAAGGCTCAGCAGGCCGGCCCGTCGATCCCTGTGGAAGTGATCGGATTGCCGGGGGTTCCATCAGCAGGAGATGTCTTCCAAGTCGTCTCCAACGAGAGAGTGGCTCGAGAGATCGCCGAAGAGCGAGCGCAAAAGCGGAGGGCGGCAGAGCTGGCTGGCCCGGCAAAAGTGACGCTGGATGATCTCTTTGCGAAAATTCAGGAGGGATCAGTCAAGGAATTGGCCATCGTGATCAAAGCCGACGTGCAAGGATCGTCGGAAGCGCTGGCGGGTGCCGTTGAAAAGCTCTCGACCGAGGCTGTCAAGCTCCGTGTGATTCATAACGGAGTCGGGGGTATCATGGAGTCCGATGTGCTCCTTGCCGCGGCGTCACGAGCGATCATCATCGGTTTCAATATCAGGCCTGAGCCTAAAGCCACTGCATTGGCCGAACGGCAGGGCGTTGACGTTAGGCTCTATACGATCATTTATGACGCTATCGCCGACATCAAAGCTGCCATGGAAGGTTTGTTGGAGCCTACGCTTAAGGAGCGAGTCTTAGGGCGGGCTGAAGTGCGGCAGGTGTTTATGATTCCCAAGGTTGGAGCGGTGGCGGGGGCCTATGTCGTCGATGGGACGATTGCCCGTTCGAGCGCAGGGACCAGAGTTATTCGTGATAACGTGGTGGTCTATCAGGGCAAGTTGGGTTCGCTGCGGCGGTTCAAAGATGATGTGCGAGAGGTTCAGCAGGGGTATGAGTGTGGCTTAAGCGTTGAAAATTTCAATGATATCAAAGCCGGAGATATCGTAGAAACCTATGCGATCGATAAGATCGCAGCCAAGCTCTAGCCTGAACTCAGACGTACACCGCGAGCGGTGTCTATGCACGATAGATGAAACCCATGCTGGGATGATGGCGTGGAGACCTGTCGGTTGTCTGATCTGCGTGAGCAATCGATATGGTCGTGGGAATCTGCACCGTGGAACTATTTATAGCGGGGAGCCGGTCGCTAAAAGACAAGCGACAAGTACTGCACTCGTTGAAAGACCGACTTCGGGGCAAGTTTAATCTCTCCATTGCTGAAGTGGGTAGTCAAGATCTCTGGCAGAAGGCCGTGCTTGGTATGGCGTGTGTCGCAAATGACGGCAGCTATGTGAATCAGGTACTTGAACAAGCATTAAATGTGATCAGGGGCATGCCGGCAGTGGAAATTGTGCAGGCCAAACAGGAGTTGCTCTAATTCTCATCGTCATGCGAGTAATCGTCAGCGACACGCGGACAAGATGTCAAAGGCAACCTACAAACGAGCGGATCGGGTGGCAGATCAGATCAAAATGGAGGTGGCTGACATCCTCATGCGAAAAGTCAAGGATCCCCGGGTGCATGATGTCACTGTCACTGATGTGGATCTGACGGGCGATTTGCGCACCGCCCATGTGTTTGTCACGACCATGGAAACTGGTGAAGCCGAGCGGAACGTCTTTTCCGGGCTCTCAAAGGCCAGCGGCTTTGTGCGAGCGGAATTGGGGAGGCGCCTATCCCTCCGATACCTTCCCGATGTCATCTTTAAAAAAGATGTCAGTGGGCCACGTGGTGATCGCATTATGCAGTTGCTCGAAGGACTGCAAGGCGAAACCAAACGACAAGCGACACAAGATGCTCATGACGGGAGCGAGCCTGCAACGCGCTCTTAGGAGTATGAAGACGGGAGGAATCACAATCAAGCATCCAGACGGTCTAGAGGGTGTCCTTATCGTCAACAAGGAAGCTGGATGGACATCACACGATGTTGTGGCCAAGGTTCGGAATTTGCTTGGAGAACGCAAAGTGGGTCATGCCGGCACACTGGACCCGACCGCCACGGGTGTGCTGCCCATTTTGGTCGGCCGGGCTACAAGAGTTGCCGAGTATCTCATGGATTGGGATAAGGAGTACCGGGCGGTCTTACGGCTTGGGGAAGCAACCGATACGCAGGATGCATCCGGTCGGGTAGTGACGAAGCACGATCCATCTCGGGTGGATAAAGAGGGGATCCGTATGACCGTGGCAAAGTTCGGAGGTGTCCAACGGCAAGTGCCTCCGATGTATTCGGCTGTAAAGGTCGGTGGGCAACCGCTGTACAAAGCAGCCCGAGCGGGCAAGATCATTGAGAGGGACGAACGGTCCGTCATCATCCACGAGATCGAGATCCTGAACATCGACGGACCTGACGTGACGCTTCGTGTCGTGTGCTCGAAGGGAACGTATGTCCGCACGTTGTGTGCCGACATCGGTCAATCCTTGGGAGTCGGTGGGCATCTTTACGCGCTGGAACGGCGTCGTGTGGGCCCCCTTTCCATTGGTCAGGCATTGACGATCGATGAAGTGGCAAACCATCTTGCAATGGGAACGCTCAAGCAGAAGTTCCTTTCGTTGGATGACCTCTTATCTCAGCTTCCGGCAGTTGTGGTTAACGCGGAACAGGCCCAACGCGTTGTACATGGGAATCCGGTGTCTCCTGCTGGAATCAGCCAACTGCCGGTGTCCTCCCATCCCCTGGTTGTACGATTGAAAAATGAAGCCGGTCAGCTCTTGGCGCTCGGCACCCACGATACTCGTGGTTTGGGACCGATTAAAATTCAAAAAGTATTCACTCTCATGAGTCATTAAAGACGGAAGGAGCCGTTATGGCATTACTGAAAGAAGCGAAGACGGACCTCATCAAACAATTTCAGCAGCACGACAAAGATTCGGGATCTCCCGAAGTCCAGATTGCGGTGTTAACAAACCGGATTACGTATCTGACCGAACATTTCAAAACCCATAAAAAAGATCACCATTCCCGTCGTGGACTCTTGCAACTGGTCGGACGCAGACGGCGGTTGCTCGACTATCTTCGTGGCGTGGATGAGGCGCGGTATCGAGCCGTTATTGATCGCCTCGGCATTCGAAAGTAAGTGGTCGTACAATAGCCGCGTGGGCTTGTGCCCTAGCTGAACAATAATCATCCCACAGATGAACACCGACATGCGCTCTGACCGTGCGATGTGCGATACCGTCAGGTCGGTCCTTCCGGAAACTCCGCGAACCCGATTCGTTCGAGCGTATCTCAGTGGGCATCTGTGGATCTAACCAGAGGAGACCATAGATGGTACATGTCGTAGAAGTGGACATTGCCGGTCGCACACTCCGCCTTGAAACCGGCCGGGTTGCCAAGCAGGCTGACGGATCAATTTGGGCCACGTATGGCGACACGGTCGTCCTCGCGACGGCCGTGGCCGCGCAAACGGCCAAGCCTGGAATAGATTTCCTTCCTCTGACCGTCGACTATCAAGAAAAAGCCTATGCAGCGGGAAAAATCCCCGGCGGCTATTTTAAGCGGGAAGGTCGACCGGCGGAAAAAGAAGTCCTGACCAGCCGATTGATCGATCGCCCTATCCGTCCACTCTTTCCGGAAGGCTACTATTTCGAAACCCAGGTAATTGCCTCGGTGCTCTCAGCGGATAAGACCGGGTCTTCCGATGTGATCGGAATCACTGCGGCATCCGCCGCTCTTGCGGTTTCAAATATCCCGTTTAACGGTCCGGTCGCAGGTGTGAAAATCGGCCGTATCAAAGGGCAGCTCGTAGTCAATCCGGACATGGAATCAATGGAGCAGAGCGATCTTCATCTGGTCGTCGCCGGCACTGCCGATGCGGTCATGATGGTCGAGGCCGGGGCCAATGAATTACCAGAACAGGCGATGCTCGAAGCGCTGGAGCTGGCTCATTCTGAAATCAAAAACATCGTCAAGAAGATCAGTGAGTTGGCGCACAAGGTCGGCAAGGTCAAGCGAGAGGTGGCGGCTGAATCGATCGATCCCCAATTACAGGCCGAGGTCAAGGCACTGGTCGCGCAGCCGATTCGCGACGCCATCATGATTTCCAACAAGACCGCGCGTCAAGAACGACTGGATCAAATTCTCACGGAAGCTGTTGAAAAGTTGAAGAAACCGGAGGATCTTTCACGTGAACGGCACGTGAAGATTGTGTTCCATCAGCTCGAATACACGGAAGTCCGGAAGATGATCTTAGAGAAACAGTCACGGGCCGATGGGCGGGGACCAGCCGACATTCGCCCGATCACCTGCGAAGTAGGCGCATTGCCACGAGCACACGGTTCTGCGATTTTTACACGAGGCGAAACGCAAAGCTTGGCGGTTGTGACGTTGGGAACCACCGATGATGAGCAACGCATCGATGCGCTGGAAGGTGAGTACACGCGCACGTTCATGCTCCACTACAACTTTCCACCTTTCAGTGTCGGTGAGGCTCGGCCGCTGCGCACGCCGGGTCGACGTGAAGTCGGGCACGGTGCGTTGGCTGAAAGGGCGTTGAAGCCGGTCATCCCGAATAAGGAAGTGTTTCCGTATACGCTACGGATTGTATCTGAAATTCTGGAATCAAACGGGTCGTCGTCGATGGCGACGGTTTGCGGGGGAACGTTGGCCATGATGGACGCCGGCGTTCCGATCAAGGAACCGGTCGCCGGCATTGCGATGGGCTTGATCAAGGAAGGCGACGACGTCATCATTCTGTCGGACATTCTCGGTCTTGAAGATCATTTGGGCGATATGGATTTCAAAGTCTGCGGGACGAAGAACGGCGTCACTGCGCTCCAAATGGACATCAAGATCGGAGGAATTACGACGGCACTGATGCGGCAGGCGTTGGAGCAGGCTCGTTTGGGACGACTGCACATCCTCGGTCACATGTCCCAAGCCCTTGCCGAATCCAGGACCGGCCTGTCACCATTCGCCCCACGGATCCATACGATGAAAGTCAAACAGGACAAGATTCGAGACATCATCGGGCAGGGTGGGAAAACAATTCGGGGGATTCAGTCCGATTGCGGAGTCAAAATCAGCGTTGAAGATACGGGGGTCGTCACCATTGCCTCTTCCGATGAGGCGTCATTACAAAAAGCCAAAGACATCATCGGCCGCTTGACTGAAGAAGTAGAAGTGGGGAAGGTGTATGTGGGGACGGTCAGGAAGATCATGGATTTCGGGGCGTTTGTCGAGGTCCTGCCGGGGACGGATGGGTTGGTTCACATCTCTCAGTTGGCGCATCACCGCGTGAAAGCGGTGTCCGACGAAGTCTCGGAAGGGGACCAAATTCAGGTGAAAGTTCTGGAGATCGATAAACAGGGGAAGATCCGGCTCAGTCGAAAAGAGACGATTCCTACGCCGACAGGAAGCGGTCCCAAGGATTCTTCCGGCGAGTAACTCTTGTACCGCAAGCTTATTCTCGATAACGGGATTCGCCTCGTCACAGAGCGAATTCCGACCCTCAAGTCCGTCACCATCGGTATTTGGGTCGATGCGGGATCCCGCGACGAGAGCCCGGCGCAAGCCGGGTATTCCCATTTCATCGAACACATGTTCTTCAAAGGGACGGCCAATCGCTCGGCGACCGACATCTCGAAAGCAATCGACGGGTTAGGAGGAGAGCTGAATGCCTTCACCACGCGCGAAACGACGACGTTCTACGTCAAAGTCTTGGATCAACACCTGCCCCAAGCCATGGATCTTCTGTCGGACCTCTTCCTCCGATCACGGTTCGGGAAAAAGGAAATTGAGAAAGAAAAGCAGGTGATTCGCGAGGAAATCCGTATGGTCCAAGATGATCCGGAGGATTTGGTCCAAGACCTTCATACGAAGTTGATGATGGGACGACATCCCTTGAGTCGCCCGATTCTCGGCAGGGAATCAACAATTGCCCGACTTACTCGACAAGATCTGTTGCAATATATCGATGCGCACTATCAACCTGAAAAGATCGTCATTGCCGTGGCCGGAAATTTTGATCAGGCAAAACTTGAAGCCACCATTGCACATGCATTCGGAAAGTATGGTCATCCGAGTCATGGGCCGACTTCCAAACGCTGGCCTCCCGAACTTTGCGGTGGCATGACCATCACACAAAAGCCATTGGAACAAGTGCATCTGTGTGTGGGATTGCCGGGCGTTGCAGCCGGGCACAAAGACCGATACGCAGTCTATGCCTTGAATAGCGTACTGGGTGGCAGTGTCAGTTCAAGGCTCTTTCAAGAGATACGAGAAAAGCGTGGCCTATCCTATTCGATCTACTCCTTTTTGTCGGGCTACTCGGATGGCGGGACCATCACGATTTATGCGGGCACTCAGGCGCGAGAAGTTGAGCGCGTGCTCGATCTGGTTTGTCGCGAAATTCGAAAGCTGGCCAGACAGGGCGTCGACTCAACCGAACTGAGACGCACAAAAGATCAAATGAAGGGTGGTCTCATGCTCAGTCTCGAGAGCTCGCATAGTCGCATGAATAAGCTTGCCAAAGATGAACTCATAGCGGGAGCCCATACGACCCTGGAAGATATGATTCGAGACATTGATGCTGTAACGGATCAACAGGTTTTTCGCGCCGCGCGTGAGTCGTTCTTTCCCAGTGGGATGGCGTTGACCGCTCTAGGGCCGCTTTCCTCTCGGCAGGGACAGGCGCTTCGTGCAAGGTATATGTGAGCACTGGATAGTCCATCTGGTTGATTTCAACTAACACATTGTTTCTTCAATGCTTTTCTGAAGTTGGCTCTTTGGATCAGTTCGAGCAAACATTTCCTTGACTTGACATCGAAGTTTCAGTACCGTTCCGATACTATTGGATGGGTTCTGTGCGTGGATTTTAGAATTGTGTAAGGTCAAGAGCCGGTCGTGAATCATTCTTGACATCTCTGGTTGGCTACATCACGAATACTGAATAGATATTGATAGATATTTGCCTGGTAAACCTAATGGCGTTCAATTTGATG
This sequence comes from uncultured Nitrospira sp., assembly GCA_964435885.1. Taxonomy (GTDB): domain Bacteria; phylum Nitrospirota; class Nitrospiria; order Nitrospirales; family Nitrospiraceae; genus Nitrospira_D. The sequence goes on from CAYTAS010000006.1 coordinate 62,784, forward strand.
AAGGAGGGATGAGGTATGAACAAGGCTGTCGTTCTAGCTGCCGTGGCGGTCTTCGTGGGGTTCGGCTTGCTGGCAGCCGAATTTTCATTTGCCGCAGGAGCCATCGAGAAGTTGGGGCTGGCCGATGCCGTCGTCGGAGGGAAACCGCTGAAGGCGGAAGCTGGAGTGAAGACACTGCAAGGACGGGTTTGGTCGCAGTGGGCCGATAACCCCGATGGCGAGCTCTTGTTCGGGATTCAATATTGGAATACCGGAGAGCCAGGGTCCGGTGACACTGGAGGCCGATCCTCGACCATGCTTGACGTGAAGCCCCCGGATCCGTTGTTCAGTTGTTGTGCGTGGGGCTACTTCGGTGGAACGGAAAAAAACTCAACCTATTCAGGATGGTATCACGCAGCTACCACTGTCAGACTGGCGGTCAAGGACAAGGCTCTGATGGATCAGATCATCAAGGCCTCGCAGGAATTAGTGGCGATGGAGGTCACGCTGAGTGGTCGAACCATTACTGGTTTTAAGGTGCTCACGGATTAGGCACTCCAACGCGAGCAAGTTGTTTTTAAGGAGGATGTGATCATGATGTTGCAGAAGCGAGGGGTAGCCATTCTTGCAGCCGTCGCACTTGTCGTCGGTATGGTTTCAACGGCCTCGGCCATTGAGTCATTCCAAGAGCGATTTGAGTGGGGCGACATGAGCAAGCCGACCACCATCCAAGGAAGGGTGATCGTGCTGGATCCCTATGAAGAAGCGGTGTGGGTCAATGTTGCCGTATTCGGCGGGAATGCCGAAAGTGGATTGTATTGGCAAAAAGTTCACCCCGGGAAAACGGTAAAGTTTTATGCCGAAAAATCAGCATGGCAAGAACTCAAGAAGATGGGGCGGCCTCATGCGGGACCGGCAGCCGCGAAAGAAGTGCCCCCTGGCAGTACGACGGACTTGATTGAATTCGTTGCGACCGAGGTCGAACAAAACCGTCGTATCATCTCATCGGTGAAAAGGATTCCTGAAGTGTCCGGCGCCATGGGCAAGCCCCTAAGCATTTCCGGCCTACGTTTGAAGGAATGTGCCGGGAAAAACGAGTTTGACTCAACCTGTGCAAAGGCCAAGACAAGTCTTAACGAATCCCCGGTAACACCGGATGGGAGCAACGTAGGTATGCAATATGATGTGATGCTTCCTGGTGGGAAAACAGTTGGTGGCTTGATTCCTTGGACTGCAGCCTATAACCAGGCGCACTAGACGATATAACGAGGTAGTCAACAGGGCGGCCTCCCTTAATGAATGTGGGAGGTCGCCCTTTCTTTATGCTGTCAAACAGCCATAGGTCTACTGGTTCAATACCTGGCTGGAGTCCTGCTTGACCATGCGTTGCAGCTCGGCAAGGCGATTCATGGCATCAAGCGGTGTGATCGAGAAGAGATCGATCTGCTTTACCTCGTCGATGATCGGATGAGGTCGGGGGTGAGGATGCGTACTCTTGGGCGCATGCTCTTGTAGAGGCTGAGAACACGTCGACTCCGGCTGTTCCAGTCTGCACAGGACGGCTTGTGCTCGATCAATCACATCGGCCGGTAATCCGGCGAGCTTGGCCACGTGAATACCATAACTGCGATCCGCCTTGCCGGCCACGATTTTTCTCAGAAAGACAACGTCCCCACCGCGCTCCTGCACCGCCACGCGATAATTTTTGATCCCGGACCGCTGCGCTTCCAGATCCGTCATTTCATGGTAGTGCGTCGCAAACAACGTGCGTGCTCCTAATCGAGTGCAGTCATGAATGTACTCGGCAATCGACCACGCAATGCTGAGACCGTCATAGGTGCTGGTGCCTCGGCCGATTTCATCCAGCAATATCAAGCTCCGTTGCGTGGCGGTTCGCAGAATGTACGCGGTTTCGACCATTTCAACCATGAATGTGCTCTGGCCTCCAGCCAAATTATCCGAGGCCCCCACTCTTGTAAAAATGCGGTCGGTGAGACCAATTCGGGCCTCTCTCGCCGGAACAAAGCTCCCGATCTGCGCCATCAGCACGATCAACGCCACTTGTCGAAGATAGGTGCTCTTTCCTGCCATATTGGGGCCAGTGATGATCAAGAGACGGTTCATCCCTAGATCCAGACAGGTGTCATTCGGGACGAAGGCAGAATCGACACAGAGGCGCTCTACGACCGGATGGCGTCCTTCGTGAATAGTAAGCGTTCCATCATCCGTGAGAGTCGGCTTCACGTACCGATGGAGGGCGGCAACTTCTGCCAACCCCGCCACGACATCCAGAAGTGATAGGCTGGCGGCGATTTTGTCCAACCGGCGTGATTCCTCTGCCAGGCGTGAACGAAGCTGAAAAAACGCGTCCTGTTCGCTCGCCATAAGCTTCGCGTCGGCCCCGAGGACACGTTCTTCGAGCTCCTTCAACTCGGCCGTCATGAACCGTTCGGCGTTGACAAGGGTTTGCTTGCGGATATAGTCGGCAGGTACCCGGCTCAGATTGGCCTTGGTAATCTCAATATAATAGCCGTAGACGTGATTGTAGCGAACCTTCAGCGAATCGATGCCGGTTCGTTCTCGCTCACGAACCTCGAGTGTGGCGATCCACCCTTTGCCTTCTTTACTCACTTTGCGCCACTCGTCAATGTGAGGATCGTATCCTTCCTTGAAGATGTTTCCATCTCGAACTGAGAGCGGGGCATCAGGGAGAATGGACTGTTCGATCAGCTCATGGATATCTTGAGCGCTGTCCCACGAGGCCCGCGCATCGTGAAACAACTGGCTCCGAAGGAGATCTAATTGAGCGAGAATGGCCGGTAACGCACTGAGAGATCGTTTCAGGGCGAGAAGCTCACGCGGGCCAGACAAACCCAGGACAAGGCGACTGCCCAGTCGTGCAATATCTTGAATCTCTCGCAAAGCAGAGCGGAGGGACGTTCGCACCATCATCTGGTCATTCAGTTCCTCGACGGCATCCAATCTCGGGCGGATCTCCTCGCAGCGAATCAACGGCCGCATCACCCACTGACGGAGAAGGCGGCTTCCCATGGCGGTGCTGGTTCGATCAAGAATACTTAAGAGTGTTGTCGATTTGGAATTGCAGGAAACCTCGACTCCTATCATTGGTTTAAGTAATTCAAGGTTGCGGATCGTGGTACTATCGAGCTGCATACACTCGTCCGCACCACGTCGCGTGAGCCGTCGGATATGAGTCAGGGGGACCGTCGGCTGGGTCTCATGTAGGTATTCCAACAGGGCTCCCGCTGCGCCGATGCTTGCAGACAGTTGTTGGCAACCATAACGTTCAAGAGATTGCACCCCGAGGTGCTTATGGAGAATGCGCTCGGCATGTTTGCAGTCAAACGAACCTGATGGACGCACGCACAGGCGTGCTCCAGGGATCTCATCAATCCACCCACAGTCTTGACGATCTATGTTGTCCGGAAGCAGCAATTCTCGAGGCTCCACGCGCGCAAGTTCATTCATGATCTGGATGCCCGCCTGAGGACCCTCCGTCTCCATTACCCAAAATTCACCCGTGGAGACCTCGATGGTCGCCAAGCCGATGATGACTCCTCGGGAGGAATCTGAACGAATGGCCAGCGCCGTCAGGTAGTTGGACTCGCTAGGGGACAGAAACTCAGGATCGACCAAGGTGCCAGGGGTATACAGTCTGACCACTTCACGGCGGACCAAGCCTTTGGCAGCCTTAGGGTCTTCGACCTGTTCGCACAAGGCTACGATCCGTCCGGCTTTCAACAGTTTAGCGATGTAACCGGTAGCGGCATGAAAAGGAATACCGCAAAGGGGCACCGGATCAGCGCTGTTCTTATCACGTGAAGTCAGGGCGATAGAAAGGAGTCCGGAAGCAGCATGAGCGTCTTCATAAAACATCTCATAAAAATCTCCGACTCGAAAAAACAGGATCGCGTCAGGATAGCCCTGCTTGATCTCGCGATACTGTCGCATCAATGGACTCAGATTGAGATCACTCATCGTGCAAGTTCCCAGAAGGTCTCATTTGAGAGGGAGACGGCCGCCCAGAGACCTTCTCAAGTGAGTGACGGAGGCGCTCCAAATCGACCTCGGCCTGCTGCAATGCCTTCGTTTTTCGTTTGAGATCGATTCGAGCCCGCACCCATGGGGGAAACAATAAGATCGCCGCGACCAGGAGGCCGACGAGGAATCCAGCCATGATGGGTTGATAAATAGGAGTCGAGGCTTCAAACAAACCGAAGAAATACCTCAGAGTCACTTCCTGTTCCTGGTTTTGAAGGAAGAATGCCAGCGAAAGGAGTAAGAGAATTCCGATCAGGATGACACGGGTCATCGCTCCGAGCCCTTTCTCTCTGCCCTGGTTTCCAATTGAGGCAATCGAGCGCGTCGACCGCCGGCCTGGTACGCGCTCCTGATCCGCGACAAAAGAGATCGAGCCCCGGCGCCTCGGGCTTCTAACAGCGCCCTTCTAGTCGTTCGGGTACGATGAATCAAATGCACGTCCAGCCGATCTGCCGGGAGAAGGTCAGGAAATCGGTCGGCCCATTCAATCGCGGTCACCGCCTCATCTGAAAAACACGCTGTGAGACCAATTGCCTCGGCTTCACTGGCGCGCTGTAATCGATACAGGTCAAGATGCATGAGCGGAAGTCTCCCCTGGTATTCATGCACGAGCATAAACGTCGGACTGGTGACGGCAGCCCCGGTTCCGCCGAGTCCCAATACGATTCCGCGGACCAAAGCGGTTTTGCCTGCGCCCAGTTCTCCAACCAATGCGAGCACGTCGCCGCCTTGAACGACCGTACCGATAGCCAGTCCGAACGAATCCGTCGCACGAGGGGATGAAAGAATCACGTCCAGGAGATCGCGAGATTTAGCCATAGGCACAGTAGCGGATGAGCGCGTCTGCACAGGAACGAATCAGTTGCTTGCACTCTCGTCGACAAGTTTGAGCGCATAGGGAATCTGCTCGACCAGGTCTCCTGCGATCATCCCAGCCTGTCCCTTACCGGCTGCAGCCAAATCACCGGCCATCCCGTGGAGATAGGTCGCGACACAAGCGGCTTCCCACGAAGGCAGCCCTTGTGCCAGAAACCCTACCATCATACCGGTCAACACATCACCGGTTCCCGCCGTCGCCATTCCCGAGTTTCCGGTCGGGCAAATAGCGACCGCGCCGTCCGGGCGCGCCACCACCGTTCTGGCACCTTTTAAGACGACGAACAGGCCACGCTCTCGAGCGAAGCGTGTCGCAATGCCCAGCCGGTCATTGTTGACGGTCTGTGGTGTGGCCTGAGGCTCGAGTCGTGCCATCTCACCAGGATGGGGCGTGATGATCGGGGGAATTTTGCAGGATGCGAGCAGCGCTATACGACCGCTCAAGGCGTTCAGGGCGTCCGCGTCCAACACGGCAGGGCGATCGAGCTGTTTTGTCAGGGCTTGGATGAGCTCCACTGTTTCGGGAGCCGTTGAAAGTCCTGGACCAATCGCAATGGCGGTTCTGGCCGCCATGAATGAGACAAGCCGGTCCAAGGCGTTCCGCGCCAACGTCCTGGCCTTTGTCTCCGGCATGGGGACCGTCATCGCCTCCAGAAGCTTTGCTTCTAATACGTCGTTGACGCTTGAAGGAGTGGCCACCGTCACCAACCCGGTTCCCACTCGAAGCGCGGCCCGTGCGGCCAGGGCTGCGGCACCGGTCTTCCCGACCGAACCGGCGATAATACCGGCGTGCCCGAACGTTCCCTTGTGACTCGATGGGCGTCGCGCCGGCAGGTATGCCCGCACTGCGCTCCGGGTCATCAAGGTGATACGACCTGCCACGGCATCCACGTAGGCCGGCGGAATACCGATATCAACAATGGCGACTTCCCCTGCATGATCAATCCCTGGGCCCTGATACAGGCCCAATTTCGGGAGCCCAAAGGTAACGGTGAGGGATGCGCAAACGGCTCGACCAAGGACGGCTCCGGTATCAGCATGGAGACCGGATGGAAGATCCACAGCGACCACCGGGCGATGGGCGGCGTTGATGCTGTCAATAACCTCCGCAAAACGGCCGGTGACCAGGGAGGAAATCCCTGTTCCAAGGAGGGCATCGACAAGGATATCACTGTCTTGCAAGAGGCCGTGTGTCTGAGCCTTTGACGTATAGGGATACACAAAAGACTTGCCCGCACTCCGCACGAATTGCCTATACATCGTGGCGGCATCGCGGCTGAGCTCCCTGGGGGATGCAAGTGCGAGCACGCGCACCTTCGCCTGATGCCGGCGAAGGAGGCGAGCCGCCACGAACCCATCGCCACCGTTATTTCCTTTGCCGCAGACGATGGTCACTACCTTGCCGTGAACAGATCCCCACCGTTCCTCAAGGCAGGAGACGATACCCATTCCGGCGCGTTCCATCAAGGTCGTTGCCGGAACGCGAGCCTCGGTGATCGTTCTCCGATCCAGCTCCTGCATCTGTGCGGCTGTGACGATTTTGATCAAGATAAACCGAAGGTGGCGAACGGATGGACCTGATGGTCCGCCGCGTTAACTCAGCAGGGCCTTCATTTCTTTGACGGCCTGGACGAGTCCCACAAGGACAGCCCGCGCGATGATGCTGTGACCGATGTTGTACTCGACGATTTCCGTAACATGGGTCAGACGCTTGACGTTACGATAATTCAATCCATGACCGGCATTGACCCCGATCCCTAACTTATAGGCAAGCCTTGCGGCTTGCGTGATAGCTTCAAACTCCGTATCGGCCTCTTTGGATCGTGTGGCATTTGCATAGCGACCGGTGTGCAGCTCCACGAAATCAGCCGAAAGCTTGTGTGCGGCCTTCACTTGGCCGAGATCCGGTTCGATAAAGACGCTGACCGGAATTCCGCCGTTATGCAACTGCGAGATGATGGTTTGAATCCGATCCCGCTGCCCGGCCACGTCGAGTCCTCCTTCGGTCGTCAGTTCCTGCCGCTTTTCCGGTACCAATGTGACGAGGTCCGGTCTGACAGTGAGAGCGATATTCACCATTTCTGCGTCCGCGGCCATTTCAAGGTCGAGTTTTGTCCGGGTCACTTCGCGGAGGAGGCGAAGATCGCGCTCTTGAATATGCCGACGGTCTTCTCGTAAGTGAACCACCAACCCGTCGGCTCCTGCGAGTTCAGCGAGTACCGCTGCCGCCAACGGATCCGGATCCGTCCCCCCACGAGCCTGTCTCAACGTTGCAACATGGTCGACGTTCACACCAAGACGAGGCATCATCCCTCCTTACAGAATAACCGAAACTCCTATTCGGATAATGTGAAAGTGCAGCATGTGGGGATCAAGAGAAAATCACCCGTCCGTATTACTAGCAGAAAGGAATCAGAGGGAGCAAGGACAGGATTGGCGAACCGATTGGTGCCCGCTCCGGCGGCAATCGGGTCAGGCAATTTTCAGAAGCATAGAGAAAATGAAGCAAATTGACTCAACCAGAGCCCTGAATTAGAATAGGCCCCTCTCGTCCCCCTCGCGCACTCAGGGCGATGAGTCCTGTTGTTCATTTTCTACAAACGGTCAAGGGAAGTTCATGGGGTTGGGCGAAGGTTTCTATCGGATCAAGCGACTGCCTCCGTATGTCTTTGCCCAGGTTCAATCCCTGAAGCTTGAAGCGCGGCAACGCGGTGAGGATATTATCGATTTCGGGATGGGTAATCCCGATCAGCCGACTCCGCCGCATATCGTGGAGAAGATGATCGAGGCGGCCCGCAAGGGGAAGAACCATCGGTATTCCGCGTCGCGTGGGATTACGAAACTGCGCCATGCAATTTGCAGTTGGTATAAGCGAAACTATGATGTCGAGTTGGATCCAGAGACAGAAGCCATCGTCACCATCGGATCAAAAGAAGGTCTCGCGCATCTGGCCTTGGCCATGATCGGTCCGGGTGATGTCGTTCTGACTCCGACGCCCACGTATCCGATTCATATGTACAGTTTCATCATCGCCGGAGGCGAAGTTCGGGGAATCGAACTTCGTCAGGACAGCGACTTCTTCGAAGACTTGACCGGGGTGTATCGACAGACGTTCCCCAGGCCGAAAATTCTCGTCATCAATTTTCCCCACAATCCAACCACGGCCGTGGTCGATCTGGAGTTTTTCAAGAAGATCGTCGCGTTTGCCAAAGAGCATAACGTCATTGTCATCCACGACCTCGCCTATGCCGATCTGGTATTCGACGGCTACAAGGCGCCCAGCTTTCTTCAGGTCCCAGGGGCAAAAGACTGCGGGGTGGAGTTTTACACTCTTTCCAAAGCGTACAACATGCCGGGCTGGCGCGTCGGCTTCTGTGTGGGCAATCGAGAGGTGGTCGGTGCGCTGGCAAAAATCAAAAGCTATCTGGATTACGGAATTTTTCAGCCGCTTCAAATCGCGAGTGTGATCGCGCTGAATGGCCCTCAGGACTGCGTGAAGGAGACGGTTCAACGGTATCAAAAGCGCCGCGATGTGCTGGTGGGCGGGTTGAACCGGATCGGCTGGCAGGTTGCGAAGCCGCTGGCCACAATGTTTGTCTGGGCGCGCATTCCCTTGCCGTACCGCCATATGGGGTCATTGGAGTTTTCGAAGCTTCTCCTCAAGGAGGCAAAGGTTGCCGTGTCGCCGGGGATTGGATTCGGCGAGGGCGGCGATGACTACGTGCGATTCGGTCTCGTCGAAAACGAGCATCGGACCAGGCAAGCCGTCAGGGGAATCCGAAAGGCCCTCAAGCTCGACGGGGGTGACGAGTGAAGTCGCGCATCGGCGTCGGAATCATTGGGTTCGGCACGGTCGGGACGGGTGTCGCCAAGATTCTCGTGAACACCGCGGCCCTCATCACCCGTCGCGTCGGTGTGCCGATCGAATTGGTTCGCGTGGCGGATCTGGATATTGTCAGGGATCGCGGCGTTGCACTAGCACCCGGGGTGCTCACGACCGATGCCAAGCAGGTGCTGGCCGATCCGAACATCGACATCGTGATTGAGCTTATCGGGGGATACGATACGGCGAAACGGGTTATTCTGGAGACCATTGCCGCGGGAAAACACGTGGTCACGGCCAACAAGGCGCTGCTCGCTCTTCATGGAGAGGAAATTTTTGACGCCGCCACGCGCAAGGGTGTGGAACTGGGGTTTGAAGCCAGCGTCGGTGGGGGCATTCCTGTCATTCGGGCATTGACGGAAGGGCTGGCCGGCAATAGGATTGAGTCCATCTACGGAATCATCAACGGCACGTCCAACTACATTTTGTCCAGAATGACCCATGAAGGCCATGGTTTCAACGAGGTGCTCCAGGATGCCCAGCGAGCCGGCTATGCCGAGGCCGACCCGACCTTTGATGTCGCCGGGATCGATTCGGCCCACAAACTGGCGATTCTGGTCTGTCTTGCCTACGGCATGCCGGTCAACTTCAAGGATGTGTATACCGAAGGCATTACCAACATCACACCGATCGACATCGCCTATGCGAAACAGTTCGGGTATACCATCAAGCTGCTCGGCATCGCGAAACTGATGGAGGGAGAAGTCGAGGCTCGGGTGCATCCCACCATGCTGCCATCAGCCTCGCCGATCGCCCAAGTCGAGGACGTGTACAATGCCATTCAGCTGGTCGGTGACGCCGTCGGGGACGTCGTTCTGTATGGGCGGGGTGCCGGATCCATGCCGACCGGAAGCGCGGTGGTGAGCGACGTGATCGCGATCGCGCGGAACGTGATCAAGGGAGCCGTCGGTCGAGTGCCGGTCGCATCGTTCCAACAGGACCAGCGAAGGCCGCTGCGGTTAAGACCGATGGAGGAAATCAGCTCCCTCTATTATCTCCGTTTCACGGTCGTGGACCGCCCCGGTGTGTTGGCGCAGATCGCCGGTGAATTGGGGCGCTGCGGCATCAGCATTTCCTCTATGGTGCAACAAGGCCGTCGTGAGGGACAAACCGTGCCGGTCGTCATCAAGACACACAGCGCGAAGGAACGCGATGTGCAAACAGCTCTTCGCGAAATCAACCGACAACCGTTCGTCTCTGAGCCGACCGTGCTCATTCGAGTCGAAGGCGAGGACGAGTGATCGATGAATCGCTGGCGTGGAGTCATTGAGGAATACCGCAAATTTCTCCCTGTGACCGAGAAGACCCCGGTCATCAGTCTAGGAGAGGGCAACACGCCGCTGATTCGCGCCGCCAGATTGGCGAAGGCGATCGCCCCAGGCATCGAACTCTATTTGAAATTCGAGGGGGTCAATCCCACCGGGTCGTTCAAAGACCGTGGCATGACGCTGGCCATCTCGAAGGCGGTGGAAGGCGGCGCGCGGGCCGTGATGTGCGCCTCGACGGGGAACACCTCAGCCTCGGCCGCTGCCTATGGAGCTCGTGCCGGGTTGTCGGTCTACGTCCTGATTCCAGCCGGGAAAATCGCCATGGGCAAACTCTCCCAGGCGATGATGCATCAGGCGACGGTCATTCAAATCGAGGGCAACTTTGATCAAGCTCTGACGCTCGTGAAAGACTTTTCAACGTCACTTCATGTGGAACTCGTCAATTCTGTGAACCCGTTCAGGATCGAGGGGCAGAAGACTGCGGCCTTTGAGATCTGCGATCAGCTCGGCGAGGCACCGGCGCTTCACGTCTTGCCGGTCGGGAACGCCGGCAACATTACCGCTTATTGGAAAGGGTACAAAGAATACCATGCGGCGAACCAGATTCAGCGAGTCCCCCGCATGATGGGTTTTCAGGCGGAAGGGGCAGCTCCGATCGTGTTGGGGAAGATCGTTGAGCACCCCCAAACCGTCGCCACCGCGATTCGAATCGGCAATCCGGCCAGCTGGTCGTCGGCTCTTGCGGCGGTGGACGAGTCCGCCGGCCTGATCGATATGGTGACGGACGACGAGATTCTTCAGGCCTACACCGCGGTGGCGGCTACCGAAGGGGTCTTTTGTGAGCCGGCGTCAGCCGCGTCCGTCGCCGGAGTTGCGAAACTGCACAGAAACAAGGCTTTGCAAGAGGGACAAACGGTCGTCTGCACCCTGACCGGACATGGCTTGAAGGATGCGGATACGGCGATCGGGGTGTCGAAACCACCACAAACCGTCAAAGCAACGCGCGAGGACGTTGCCCGTTTTTTGAAAGTCTGAGAGGCGTATACACTCCATGAAATATGTGATCGTGCATGCCGGCGGAATCGCCCATCACCCACAAGAAGAACTGGGAGGTCGGACGCCGCTCCAAGCAGCCGCCACTCCCCATCTCGATCGTCTGGCCCAGCGCGGAGAACTTGGTCAACTGATGATTCCCGCTGATGGCGTCCGTCCGGGAGGCGGGCTGCTCGGCACCGCGATTCTCGGGTATGACCCGAAGAGGTTTTATCCGGGGCCCGGGCCGCTTGAAGCAGCCAGCTTGGGAGTGTCGCCAACGGAACAGGATGTGGTCTATCGCTGCACGATGGTGACCTTGGCGCCGGAGGGGGGCAAGGGCGGCGAGATCAAGAAATTGGGGCCTCACGTCATTCTGGAAGATGCGACGGCCGGCTTGATCGAGACGGAAGACGCTCGCGAATTGCTGGAGTCGATCAATGAACAGCTCGGTTCCGAAACCATTCAATTTTATCCCGGCGCAGGTCACCGTCATTTAA